>JAAFHS010000422.1 GCA_013298485.1 Rhodobacterales bacterium | reverse complement strand
GTTTTGAAAGACGAAACGAAATGGGCCGGGCTACTTGGCCCGGGATCATTCATGTCGTCCCGTTCCGAAGAGCGAGATATTTTTATTGAGCAGGTTTACGACGTGTCGGAAACTTTGGTTTGGACCCCAAAGGGAAGCGGCGTCTGGATTGCCCATGGCGAAATACAATCGATCGAATTTTGGCCGCTAAAGCAGGAGAGTTAATATGCCAGAGAATGATACCCCGCCCCCCTCCGATCCTCGGACGGGAAATTATGGACACCAACCTCAAGAAAACCACGGGCATCAGCCTGTGGCTCCATCCCCTGGGTTGGGCAACGTTCAAGGAGGTCACCAACCGTCTACCGGACAGGGCGGAAGCGGCCCAGGAACGCCGCCAAATCAGGGAAGCGGTGGGAAGAAGTAGGTTTACCTCAGATCTAGCATGTATCGCTTCGTCAAATGACCGTTTGCAAGAGTGATACACAGCGGGCTAGGCTAGGCCATGCCCCCTGCCCTGCCCCGCTTTGTCAGCTATCTCCGGGTCTCAACCGAGAGCCAGGGACGGTCCGGTCTTGGGCTGGACGCGCAACGCCAGGCCGTCGCCACGCACATCGCGGCGGCCGGTGGCGAGCTGGTCGCCGAGTTCCAGGAGGTCGAGAGCGGCAAGCGGTCAGATCGGCCCCAGCTGGCGGCAGCGCTCGCCTCGTGCCGCACCAGGCGCGCGGTGCTGGTCATCGCCAAGCTCGACAGGCTGGCGCGTAACGCTCGTTTCCTGTTGTCCGTGGTCGAGGGCAGCGGCGAGGCTGGCGTGGTGTTCTGCGACCTCCCCAGCGTCCCGGCCGGGCCGATCGGCAAGTTCATGGTCACGCAACTCGCCGCCGTTGCCGAACTGGAGGCCGGGCTTATCAGCCAACGCACACGGGCAGCGCTGGCGATCGCAAAGGCCCGCGGGGTCCGGTTAGGCAACCCCTCCCCTACCCCAGCGACGCCGGCCATGGCGGCAGTGGCGCGGGCCGCTCGCAGCCGTCAGGTGGCAGCGAGAACAGCCGACGTGCTGCCTGTGGTGCGCCAGATTCAGGCGGAGGGCGCGAGCAGCCTCAGGGAGATTGCGAGAGGGCTGCAAGCCCAAGGCGTGCAGACGCCCAGCGGCAAGGACCAGTGGTCGGCAGCGCAGGTGCGGCGGGTGCTGCAATACGGCACGTAGGCAGCGCTTCAAGCCGCCTTGGTCAGCATGAAATCGACGTGCACAGCATCATAGGGAAAGACGATTCCGCCTTCCGCGCGATCGATGACGCCGGCGCTAAGGAGCGCCGAGATATCACTGTGGACGGCTTTGACGTCCCGGCCGACCCGACGCGCAGCCTCGCGGATCGACATAACCCCCTGCCCTGTCAGCGCGTGAAGCAGCTCCCAGCGCTTGCGGGTCAACGTTTGCCAAAGCAGTTCGACCGAGGCGAACGAGATATGGGCACCTTGGGCTTGCCCGTCGAAAGCTGCCAGGGCGCACCGCGTCACGTCGGCACGCGAGGCGACGGACAGCGTTACGGTATTCATTCAGGCCACCAGCGCCTCAACACCCTTGCGGTCAATGACATCGAGCAGGCGCAGTGAAGGCCCGCTGGGCTTACGGTGCCCCTTCTCCCACTGCGCGATCGTGCTGCTGCCAACGTTCAAAAACATAGCAAAAACGGTTTGGCTCATGCGGGTTTTCTGTCGGATGCGGAGAATTTCCGATGCCGAGAAGCTACGCTTTGCCGGCAGGCAAAGCAGATCCATTTTGCGCATGGTGATAGCATCGATAGCGCCGACTTCATGGAGGTCCGTTGCCAGCTCGTGGCTCATGTCGAGGATGTCACTCATTGTCCGCACTCCAGTTCTAAAATGCCACCCCTGCCCTTCAATGCCTCGATCTGCTCGTCGCTGGCGTTAACGAGGCCGCCGGCGACAGTGCTAAGGGCCTCCTGCTCCCTGCTCGAAATGTTGGCCCGAGCATTTTTGGGGAAACCGTGTAGGAAAAAGATGCGATCGGCATTGCTCTTCCGAAACCCAAGGATCGTTCGATAGCCGCCGGACTTGCCACCTCCTGAGCGCGCGATCCGCTTCTTGAACAAATATCCTCCCAGATCGGCCTCGATCTGACCGGCGAATGCCTCCTTGGCCGCTATGCAAAGGTCGCTGTCGCTGATGTACTCCGAGCTCGCCCAGCGACCGAACTGCTTGCCCTTGAAAACCTTCATCAGATATTGTCTAGCACATAGTGCTAGGGAACGCGACTCCAGCCTTTCGCTTTCTGGGCTTGCAGATTTACGCTTTTCTGTGTTTACGCTTCACCATGATCATCGGACTTCTCAACCAGAAGGGCGGCGTCGGCAAAACCACGCTCAGCCTCAACCTTGCCGCCCACTATGCAGCGACGCTGGGCAAGCGGGTGCTACTGGTCGACGCCGACCCCCAGGGCAGCGCTCAGGCCTGGTCCAATGCCCGTGAGGAGCCGCCTCTGTTCCCGGTGATCGGCATGGCCAAACCATCGCTGCATCGCGACCTGCCCGACATGGCGAAGGACTATGATGTCACCGTCATCGATGGCGCACCAAGGGTCAGCGAGCTTGGCCGCGCCGCCATCCTGGCTAGCGACTTTGTCCTAATCCCGGTGCAGCCGTCACCGTTCGATGTTTGGGCTACCGACGAGATCGTGCGGCTGATCCAGGAGGCCCAACAATTCAAACCCGATATCAGGGCCGCATTTGCGATTAATCGTAGAATCGTAAATACGGCAATTGGTCGTGATGTCATGGAAGCGTTCGCCGGGCTGCCGTTTCCGGTGCTGCCGCAGGTTATCGGCCAGCGGGTGATCTTTGCCGAAACCGCGGCTCGCGGACTAACAGTCGCCGAGGCGGCGCCCAAGTCTGAAGCCGCCCGCGAGATCGCCGCCTTGGCAAACGCTATCCTCAATCCGTCTGAAGGGAGTTTGTCGTGAAGAAGACTGTGGCTTTCAAACGTCCCTCGCAGCCGGCTCCGGCTGACGCCTGGGTTGGCGCTGGCGCCGACACCAACGCCCCGGTCGCGCCGGCAGGGCCGATGAAGCGATTGACCATCGACATCCCACTCGAACTGCATCGTCAGGTGAAACGCGAATGCGCCGATCGTGGCATCAAGATGGCCGATATCGTCCGCGACCTGCTGACCAAGGAATTTTCGTCGTAAATACGGATTTGCGGAAAGTCGTATTTACGGCCCTCTTATAAAGATGG
>JAAFHS010000421.1 GCA_013298485.1 Rhodobacterales bacterium | reverse complement strand
ACCCGGCTTTGTGATGATCCCGCCGAGATGCTCGCCCATTACCGCGCGATTGAGGCGCAGCGCGCCACGCTTGGCTATGATATCGACGGCGTCGTCTACAAGGTTGATGACCTGGCTCTGCAGTCCCGCCTTGGCTTCCGCTCCACCACACCCCGCTGGGCCATTGCGCATAAATTTCCCGCCGAACTGGCCTGGACGCGGCTCATCGGCATCGACATTCAGGTCGGCCGCACCGGGGCCCTGTCCCCCGTTGCCCGCCTGCAACCCGTCACTGTGGGCGGCGTCGTGGTATCGAACGCGACCCTGCATAACGAGGATTACATTCAGGGGCGCGATTCGAAGGGCCAACCGATCCGCGAAGGCCGCGACATCCGTGTGGGCGACTGGGTGCAGGTCTACCGCGCGGGCGACGTGATCCCGAAAATCGCGGATGTGGACCTGTCGCAACGGCCTGCCACCGCCATGCCGTATGTGTTCCCCGATACCTGCCCTGAATGCCAAAGCCCCGCAGTGCGCGAAGACGGCGATGCCGTGCGCCGCTGCACAGGCGGGCTGATCTGCCCTGCGCAGGCCGTGGAACGTCTGAAACATGTCGTGTCCCGCAACGCCTTCGACATCGAAGGGCTGGGGGCCAAGCAGGTTGAGATGTTCTTCCGTGACACCGTCCTGCCCGTGAAAACCCCCGCCGATATCTTTACCCTTGCATCAAGAGATGCTGACAATCCATTGCAAAAGCTGAAGAACCGCGATGGCTTTGGTGAAAAGTCCGCCACCAACCTTTTCGCCGCCATTGATGCCAAACGCACCATCCCGCTGGACCGGTTGATCTTTGCCCTTGGCATCCGCCATGTCGGTGAAACCTCCGCCAACCTTCTTGCCCGCCATTACAACACCTGGGACAATTTCGAAGGCGCTATCACGCAGGCCACCATCGGCGACGGTGCAGAATGGGCGGACCTAAATGCCATCGACGGGGTGGGTGAGACGCTTGCCACCAGCCTTGTCGCCACGTTCCAGAACCCCGCCGAACGCGCCGCCATTGACGATCTGGTGGCCCATCTGACCGTCCTGCCCGTCACCGCCCGCGCGCCCGTCGACAGCCCCGTTGCGGGCAAAACCGTCGTCTTCACCGGCAGCCTTGAAAAGATGACCCGGGCCGAGGCGAAGGCGCGCGCCGAATCCCTCGGCGCAAAGGTCGCAGGTTCGGTCAGCGCCAAGACCGATATCCTGATTGCAGGCCCTGGTGCCGGGTCCAAGGCCAAGGACGCCGCCCGCCTTGGCGTGCTGATGATTGACGAAGATGCCTGGCTCGCGATGATCGGCGCATGAGCCGCCCGGAAATCCTGTTTCCGCTCTTTGCCGATCTGGAAACGATCGACGGCATCGGGCCAAAGTCCGCCAAGGCCTTTGCTGCGCTGAACGTTGCCCGCCCCAAGGACCTGCTGTTCCTGCTGCCGCACAGCGGCATCGACCGCGCCCGCAAATCATCGGTCCGCGATATCATCCCGCCCGCCGTCGTGACGGTGGAGGTGGAGGTCGGTGCGCATTTCCCGCCGCGCACCAAGGGCCGCCCCACCCGCGTGATGGTCCGCGATGCCGCGCTTGAATTCCAGCTCGTGTTCTTTCACGCCCGCGGCGATTACCTTGCCAAACTGCTGCCCACAGGCCAGCGCCGCCTTGTCTCGGGCCGGGTCGAACTGTTCGATGGCGTGGCGCAGATGGTGCACCCCGACCATGTCCTGCGGCCTGAGGAATATGGTGAACTCCCCGCCTTTGAACCCGTTTATCCGCTGACCGCAGGCATCACGCAGAAACTCGTCCTGAAATCGGTCGCTGTCGCCCTGACCCGCGCGCCGATCCTGCCCGAATGGATCGATGGACCTTTGAAGGCCCGCGAAGGCTGGCCCGATTGGCACAGGGCCGTCACCATGGCCCATACCCCCGCCACCAACGCCGATTTCGCGCCCACCGCCCCCGCCCGCGCGCGGCTGGCCTATGATGAGCTGTTCGCCCATCAGCTGACCCTGGCACTTGCCCGCGCATCCCTGCGCCGCGCCAAGGGTGTGTCCACCCCCGGCACCGGGCTGCTGCAAAAACAGGTCCTGCAAAGCCTGCCCTATGCGCCCACGGGTGCGCAGACCCGCGCCATCGCCGAGATTCAGTCTGACATGGCCAATCCCCTGCGGATGAACCGCCTGCTGCAGGGCGATGTCGGATCGGGCAAGACACTTGTCGCCTTCATGGCGCTGCTGACGGCCGTCGAATCGGGCGGGCAGGGGGTGATGATGGCCCCGACCGAAATTCTCGCCCGCCAGCATTACGATGGCCTGGCCCCGCTGGCCGCGGCCGCAGGCGTGCGGCTGGACATTCTGACGGGCCGCGACAAAGGGGCCGACCGCGCCGCAAAGATGGCGGCGCTTGCATCGGGTGATCTGCACATCCTCGTCGGCACCCATGCCGTGTTCCAGAAGGATGTGCATTTCCACGACCTGCGCCTCGCCGTGATCGACGAACAGCACCGCTTTGGCGTCGCCCAACGGATGGAGCTGGGGGCCAAAGGCGCTGCCGTCGATGTGCTGGTGATGACCGCAACGCCGATCCCCCGCAGTCTGGCGCTCGCCAGCTACGGCGACATGGATGTCAGCGTCCTTGATGAAAAACCACCCGGCCGCAAACCGATTCGCACGGCCCTTGTCTCTACCGACCGCATGGATGAGGTGGTGGCGCGCCTCGCGTCGGGTGTGGCCGAAGGGCGGCAGGCCTATTGGATCTGCCCGCTGGTCGAAGACAGTGAGGTGCTGGACTACGCATCGGCCGAGGCGCGGTTCCAACACCTGCGCGCGGCCTTGGGGGATGGCGTCGTGGGCCTTGTCCATGGCCAGATGCCGATCCCGGAAAAGGACGCGGCGATGGCCCGGTTTGTGGCAGGGGAGACCAAGGTTCTGGTCGCCACCACGGTGATCGAGGTGGGCGTGAACGTGCCCAATGCATCGATCATGGTGATCGAACGTGCGGAAACCTTTGGCCTCGCACAGCTGCACCAGATGCGGGGCCGGGTGGGGCGGGGGGCTGCGGATTCGACCTGCCTTCTGATGTATCAGGCCCCCTTGGGCGAGGCGGGCACGCGCCGCCTGAAAGTGCTGCGCGATACCGAAGACGGCTTTGCGATCAGCGAGGAAGACCTTGCCATGCGCGGCGCGGGCGATCTGATCGGCACGGCGCAATCGGGTCTGC
>JAAFHS010000420.1 GCA_013298485.1 Rhodobacterales bacterium | reverse complement strand
CGCCCCGATCATTGCAGAAACCATGCAGGACATGGGGGCGGTTGCTGTGCTGGACAAGCAATCCATCATCCTGTCGCTGCAAAGCATCGATGTGACCGCACAGGTCATCGCGCGCATTGATGCAAAAGTCGGCGATGGCAGTGCCCTGCCGCCTGACAAGCCCGCGCCACCCGATGCGCCGCCGGTGCAACCCTGATCTTGTCCTGTCCGCCCCAAGTTGCTAGCACGGGTGATAGGGACAGCAGCGCATCGCACGACACTTACCGGGAAGATTTCCATGAACGACCATGCAGCTTACGGCACCGAAGCTGATCTTTCAATGATCCAGCGGATCATCCCCCACCGATATCCTTTTCTGCTGGTCGATAAGGTTCGCGACATCGTCGTCGGCAAATCCTGCGTCGGGATCAAGAATGTCACCTTTAACGAGCCGCAGTTTCAGGGCCACTTTCCGGGCATGCCGATCTTTCCCGGCGTGATGATCATCGAGGCGATGGCCCAGACCAGCGGTGTGTTGGTGGGTGTCACGATGGATCTGGCCGACAAGAACGCCAAGGTGTTCTTCATGGGGGTCGAAGGCGCGAAATTCCGCCGCAAGGTGGTGCCGGGCGATGTGCTGGAACTGCATGTCAGCGCGCTGCGCGGCGGCGGCAAGGTCTGGAAATTCGAAGGGCGCGGCCTGGTTGCCGGCGAACTTGCGGCCGAGGCAACGTTCACGGCCATGTTCGATCTGTCGGGCAGCTGATCGATGATTGATCCCACAGCCAGCATCCATCCCGCGGCCGTTGTGGAAGCGGGTGCGGTGATCGGTGCGGGTGCCCGCATCGGTCCCTTCGCGCTGATCGGGGCCGAAGTCACGCTGGGTGCGGGCGTGGTCGTGAAATCCCATGCCGTGGTCACGGGTTGGACAGATGTCGGCGCGGAGACGGTGATCTTTCCCTTCGCCTGCGTGGGCGAGGTGCCGCAGGACCTGAAATACGCAGGCGAGCGTACGCGGCTGATCGTCGGCGCGCGCTGCCGCATCCGCGAAGGGGCCACGCTGAACACTGGGACCACCGGGGGCGGCGGGGTGACGCGGGTGGGCGATGACTGCCTTTTGATGACGGGCGCACATGTGGGCCATGATGCAACGCTGGGCAACCGCGTCATCCTGGCCAATCAGGCGGCGATTGCGGGGCATTGCCACATCGGGGATGATGTGATCGTGGGCGGGCTGTCGGGCATCCACCAATGGGTGCGCGTGGGCAAAGGGGCGATCATCGGGGCCGTGACGATGGTCACGAATGATGTGGTGCCGCATGGCCTGGTGCAGGGGCCGCGCGGCGATCTGGACGGGCTGAACCTGGTCGGCCTGAAACGCCGGGGGGTGGAGCGGTCCGAGATTACGGCGCTGCGTGCCGCCTATCAGATGCTGGCGCAGGGCGAGGGGTCGTTCATGGACCGCGCCCGCCGTCTGGCAGATGAAACCGACAGCCCGCATGTGCGCGAGATGACGGATTTCATCCTGTCCGCCACCGACCGCAGTTTCCTGACGCCCAAGGGGGCAAAGTGACGACCGCGATCATCGCAGGGCAGGGCGCGTTGCCTGCGGCCCTGGCCGCGGCCATGGATGCGCCCCTTGTCGCGGCACTGGAGGGTTTCGTGCCTGCGGGCCTGATCCCGGCGATGACGTTCCGCATCGAACGTCTGGTGCCATTCCTGCGCGGGCTGGAAGATCGCGGCGTCACGCAGGTGGTCTTTGCCGGGGCGGTCAGGCGCCCGCGTCTTGACCCTGCCTTGTTTGATCCCGACACGGCGCAGGCGGTGACGGGCCTGATCGCGGCCATGCAGGGCGGCGATGACGGCACGCTGCGCGCGGTGATCGCGATCTTCGAAAGTTTCGGCTTTCAGGTTGCGGGGGTGGCTGATGTGGCCCCCGCACTGGTGCCCGCACCGGGGTTCCTGACCCGCAGGCAGGCGACTGCGGGCGATGAGCGTGACGCCGCCCGCGCCAGTGCCATCGTGCAGGCCCTGGGGGCGGTGGATGTGGGGCAGGGGGCGGTTGTGCAACAGGGCCTGTGTCTGGCGGTCGAGGCTTTGCCCGGCACCGATGCGATGCTGGCCCATGTGGCCGGGCTGCCCGCCGCCCTGCGCCCCGACCCCACGCGCGGGGGCGGCGTGTTCTACAAGGCCCCGAAACCCGGTCAGGACCGGCGCGTCGATCTGCCCACGCTGGGCCCCGAAACCGTGCGCGCCGCGATCGACGCCGGTCTTGCGGGCATCGCCTGGGCGGCGGGCGGGGTCATCTGCCTGGATCAGCCTGCGATGATCGCCTTGGCCGATCAGGCGGATCTGTTTTTGTGGTCGCGACCGTGAAGCTGTTCCTGATCGCGGGCGAGCCTTCGGGGGATCGTCTGGGGGCTTCCCTGATGGCGGGGCTGAAGGTCCTGTCCCCGGGGGTGACCTTTGCCGGGGTGGGCGGTCCGATGATGCAGGCCGAAGGGATGGTCAGCCTGTTCCCGATGGCGGAGCTGTCCGTCATGGGCATCGCCGAGGTGCTGCCGAAATACGCAGCCCTGAAACGCCGCATCCGCGAGGCCGCCGCTGCCTGCGGTGCCTGCGGGGCAGAAGCGCTGATCACCATCGACAGCCCCGATTTCTGCTTTCGCGTGGCAAAGCTGGTCAAGGCTGCCAATCCCGCGCTGAAGACCATCCACTACGTGGCGCCCTCCGTCTGGGCCTGGCGTCCGGGGCGGGCGGCAAAAATGGCCGCCTTCATCGACCATGTGCTGGCCCTGCTGCCGTTCGAGCCGCCGCTGATGACCGCCCATGGCATGACCTGCGATTTCGTGGGGCACCCGGTGGTTGCCGAACCCCTGGCCCGCCCGCAGGTGCAGACCAGCCCCCTGATCCTGACGCTGCCGGGGTCGCGCCGGTCTGAGATTACCCGGCTGATCCCGGTCTTCGGCGCGGTGCTGGCGCAGGTCAGACAGGCGCATCCCGATGCCCGGGTGGCCCTGCCATGCGTGCCGCATCTGGCAGGCCAGGTCCGCGATCTGACGGCCAACTGGCCGATCCGCCCGGAGATCATCGAAGACGCGGGCCGCAAACGTCAGGCCTTTGCCGATGCCACCGTGGCGCTGGCCGCCTCGGGGACCGTATCGCTGGAACTTGCCGCGAACCGCTGCCCGATGATTGTGGCCTACCGCATGAACCCGGTGTCATTCTGGCTGATGCGGCGGGCTGCCCTGATCGACACGGTGAC
>JAAFHS010000042.1 GCA_013298485.1 Rhodobacterales bacterium | reverse complement strand
GGGGCTGGCGGTGATGGTGACCTGCTTTCCCTTCATCGTCACAGTGCTGTCGATCCTGCGGCAGGCGATCGGACTGCAGCAGGCGCCGCCGAACATGCTGATCGTCAGTCTTGCGCTGTTTCTGACCTGGTTCGTGATGGACCCGGTCCTGACCGAGGCCTGGGTCAAGGGGCTGGAGCCGCTGTCGCAGGGCACTGTTGATCTGCCCACCGCCTTTACCGCGACGATGGCCCCCTTCCGCGTGTTCATGGCGGCGCGGATTGATCCCGATACCTATGCCGCGATGCAGGCCCTGCGCCCGGGCGAGGTCTTGCCACCCGGTGAGGCGGCGCTGTCGCTGCTGGTGCCGTCATTCCTGCTGAGCGAGATTCAGCGGGCGTTCGAGATCGGGTTCCTGATCTTTCTGCCGTTCCTGATCATTGATCTGGTCGTGGCCGCCGTGCTGATGTCGATGGGGATGATGATGGTGCCGCCCGCGATTGTGTCGCTGCCGTTCAAGCTGGCGTTTTTCGTGGTGGCGGACGGATGGGCACTGATTTCAGGGGCGCTTGTGCGAAGCTATTTCTAGGGTTTCGGCTGAAAATTGACAGCTGTCAATTTCAGACTATATCTTTTAGAAACAACATGTTGATGTTTTGAAAACGTGCTATTTTAAGATTTTGGTAACACAGTCCGAGCAAGTCGTTTCCGGTGCAATGGCCGATTTTTCCCAGGCTTTCTGACGCGCTGCGTGATCCATGGCGGGGTTTCCCTTAGACCAACCTGCAGCCTCTTTGCCACCGTATCCCCCCACCCTCCCCCTCCCCCACAGTGGGGGGAGGGAAGTGCCCATAACCCGTCGGCCCTATCAGTGGAGAGATTTTCCGGTGGCTGTCGCTGTCGTTGTCATGGTGCTGGTCTGCGGGTGGCGGTCATCAGTTCACGATGAATTCGGCATGCAACGCGCCGGCCGCATTGATGCTTTTGAGGATGTCGATCATGTCGTTCGGCGCAACGCCCAGCGCGTTCAGGCCGGCCACGACCTGCGACAGATCGGTGCCTGCCTGCACTTCGGCCAGACCCGTGCCGCCCGACTGATCGATGCTGGCCGAGGAGCGTGGCACCACGATGGTTTCCCCCTCGCTGAACGGATTGGGTTGGACGACGACGGGCGCCTCTTCCACCCGCAGGGTCAGATTGCCCTGCGCCACCGCCACGCGGCTGATGCGGACGTCTTCCCCCATCACGATGGTGCCCGAGCGTTGATCAACAACCACCCGCGCGCGGGTTTCCGGTTCGACCACCAGATTTTCGATCCGCCCGATCACATGCGCAGGTGAGGGCATATTCGCGCGGTCCAGATCCATGGCCACGGTGCCCGCGTCCAGCATGAAGGCGACACCCTGGCCGAATTCCTGATTGATGACCCCTTCGATGCGGGCGGCGGTGGTGAAATCGGGGCTGCGCAGGGCCAGGCGTATGGTCGTCAGGGCGGTGAAGTCAAACTCCACCTCGCGTTCCACCCGCGCACCTGACGGGATCATCCCGGCGGTGGGCACGCCCTGGACCACGCGCGCGGCCTCGCCTTCGGCGGATATGCCGCCCGCGATGATCGTGCCCTGAGCCACGGCATAAATCTGGCCATCGGCAGCGTTCAGCGGCGTCATGATGAGGGTGCCGCCCAGCAGACTGTTGGCATCGCCAATGGCGGATACCGTGACGTCGATCTGCCCGCCTGCACGGGCAAAGGGTGGCAGGCGGGCGGTGACAAACACGGCGGCCACGTTCTTGGGGCGGAAATTTTCGCCCGTCACGTTCACGCCGAGGCGTTCCAGAAGGTTCGACATGATTTCTTCGGTAAAGGGCGCGTTGCGCAGGCCATCGCCCGTGCCGTTCAGGCCGACGACAAGGCCATAACCCACAAGGTCGTTGCCGCGCACGCCATCGAATTCAACAAGGTCTTTCAGGCGGATGGGTTCGGCCATGGCGGGCATGGCGAGCAGAAACAAAGCGAGAAGGGCACGGATCATCGCAGGAAATCCACAAGGTTGAGGCGCGAAAGCCGCGCGGTGATGGTGTAGAGGGATTCAAGCTGGCCCTGCGCCTGTTCCAGACGCGAGGCCGCCTCATACGGGTCAATGGCCAGCAGTTCGGCACGTGCGATGCGCAGGGCGGTCGTCTCGGCCTCATTGCGCACACGGGCGCGTTCGATCTGGCCTTCGGTGGTGCCGAGGCGACCGGTCAGCAGGGCGCGGCTGTTCTGGCCTTCGGCAAGATTTTCACCCGCGCGGCGCAACAGGCCCGCCTGTGCCTGCGGCGCACCGGCGAACAGGCCACGGTCCAGTAGGGCGGCCATGCCGAAAGCCTTGAGCGTTTCCCTGACGGCGGGATCGGCGGCGGTGACATCGACCGATGCGACCTGCCCCGGCCCGATGGGCAGACCGGCGAGGGGCTGCCCGCCCAGATAGCCGGTGGCGGCAAAACCGGTGGGGCTGGCGAACCAGGCATCAAGGGCGGTCTCGACATCCTGCGCGGTGACGGCCCCGGCGATGGCGGTTTCCATCGCGGCCAGCAGGACGTCGGGCGCGGCAAGGGGGGAGCGCGCAGTTTCCTGCCCGCCAAACAGGGCGCGGTCGCCAAGGCGGGTGTTATAGAGGCTGACGGCGGTGTCGAAGGATTGCCGCCCTTCGCGGGCTGCCGCCAGAACAGAGCCTGTGTTTCCGGCGGTGGCAGTGGACAGCAGCGTGGGGGCAAGCTCGGCGGCCATCTCCTGCACGGCCCCAAGGGTGGTTTGCATGGCGCCTGTGAAAAACGCGGCCTCACCCGCGGCGCGGGTATAGCTGCCAAGGCGGGCAAGGGCGGAATCAATACCGGTAAGGCCTGCGACATCGCCGGCAAGGTGGCGGCCTGCATCGGCGGTCTGGCCAGTTGTCACCTCGGTCGACAGGCGGGTGACGTCGGCTTTGAGGTCGGCGTTCTGGCGGCGCAGTTGAAAGGTCTGGGCAAGATCGCCGCGCGCGGTGATGTTCATGGGTTAAAGTCCGATCAGGATCTGGATCAGGTCATCCACGGTGCGGATGACGCGGGCGTTGGCGGCATAGGATTGCTCGATCGTCAGCAGTTTCTGCAGTTCCTGATCGGTATCGACACCTGCGGCCGCCTGCAGTTCGGTCAGGCTGCCGGCGCGGGCGCGGGCATAGCCCAGATCATTTTCGGCAGAGATTCGGGCAGATGCGGTCAGCGATGACAAATCGCCCGTCAGTGCGGCAAAGCTGCGGGGGCCGCTGGCAAAGGGGCCGGTGGCGGTGGCGCGCGGGGCGGTCAGTGCGCCGTGCAGGGCGGACAGCAGCGTGCTGTTGCCGGGGGGGCCTTGGGTGAGTGCACCCAGGCCATCGCGAAAGCGCCACAGGGCACCGCCCTGGGCGGGGTCGGCGGCGGGATTGACGGACAGGCGGGCGGAGAGGCCGACCTCATCCAGCGGATTGAAGGGGGCACCTTGATCGGTCAGCAGGCCGGGGCTGCCGGGGGCGCGGGTGGCATCCAGGGCGGGGTCTTCAAGGCGTTCCACCAGATTGCGGGCGACGGCATCAAGGCTGCCCTGGGCCCTGACGCCCAGATCGTCACGGATGGCGAAATGGGCGGCGAGCGTGCCGCCGTCAACGGCACCGGGCGGGGCGTTCACGGCAACGGGGCGGCCATTCAGCGTCAGGCCGGACAACCCGCCTGCGGCAAGGGTCATATCGGCGGTGATGGTATTGGTGGCGGTGAAGCCAAAGATGGCAGGCTTGCCGTCGAGCAGCGTGGCACCGCCCGCTGTCACCAGCGCGATCTGGTCATTGTCGCGGGCGATTTCGCGGATCGGCACGATGCTGGCGATGTCATCAACCAGTTTCTGGCGCTGATCCATCAGGCCTGCGGCGTCATTGCCGCTGGCCTTGGCGGCGCGGATCAGCACGTTCAGGTCCCGCACCTTGACCAGCGTATCGTTCAGCAGGCGCACGTCGGACGCGATCTTGCCATCGGCCCGGGCGCGGGCCTGCTGGATGCTGTCTGACGCGGCGGCGAAACCGGCGGTGACCTGACCGAGGGTGGTCTGCAGATTGGCAAGGCGCGCCTCGCTGTCGGGGCGGCTTGCGGCCTCCACCAGGGCGCTTTCAAAGCTGGCGATGCGGCCACTGATCGAGCCTGCATCGGCAGAAGTGCCGATGACGCCTTCCAGATCGCGTTGAAAGCGCAGAAGGGCGTCACGCCCGCCCGCGCCCGCATCGGCAATGCGGCGGTCCGACAGCAGGGCGCGGTCGATGACACGGTCGGTGCCGATGACGGCAACGCCCTGCCCGGTGGTGCCCACGACCCGAGCGCCCAGCTGCAATTCGCGCCGCGCATAGGACGGGTTGGTGGCGTTGGCCACATTGTTCGACACCAGTTCTGCCGCCTTGGCAGCCGCACCAAGGCCGGACAGCGCACTGGTCAGGGTGGCAGAAATGCTCATTTGCCACCCCTATCGGATGATGTTGGTGGTTTCCTGCAGCATTTCGTCGACCGTCTGGATCACCTTGGCGTTGGAGGAATAGGCGCGCTGCGTCTGGATCAGCGCGGTGAGTTCGGCCGCGACATCGGTGGTGGAGCCTTCGCGGGCAAAGCCCACAACCGCGCCGGTCGGGCCATCGCCCGCATCCCACAGAAAGAACGAGCCTGACTGGGGCGAGACCTGGAAGGTCTGGTTGTTCAGGGCCAGAAGCCCGTTGGGATTGGGCACATCGACGAGCGGGATCTGATAGATGCGGCGGATGAAGCCGGTGTCATAGGTGGCCGAGATGAAGCCGTTTTCATCCACCTCGACCGCCGTCAGGTTGCCGACGGGCGAGCCATCCTTGGAAATCGCGGTGGGCGAGAATGTATCGGACAGCTGCGTCAACCCGTTCGGATCACCGGTGCGCCCGATCGTTACTGTCAGCGGCCCGCCCGCGACCGTCAGCGCAAGCGTGCCATCCGCCGCGTTATAGGCCCCGCCCGACATCGTGGTGACCGAGGCGAGCGTGCCGCCCGCCCCGCGCGTAGTGTCGAAGGTCAGGGTATATTCCCCGATCACGGCCCCACCCTGGGCGCTGTCACGGATCTCCATCGTCCAGCTGTTGGAGGCACCCGTGGCTGGCACGATGGGCGTAAAGCTGACATCAAGGGATTCGGAGGTGCCAAGGTTGCCGAAATATTCGACCGACAGGGGCAGCGGCCCGCCGGTGGCCCCGGCCTGGGTCTGGGTAGCGGGCAGGTTGACACCAAGGCTCATCACGGTTGTCGGATCGCCCGCCTGCTGGTTGGCGTTGATTACCACGGGGCGCAGACCGCCCAAAGTGTCGCGGGCATTTGTCGGGATGGTGCCATCGGCATTGGCGGGCCAGCCCAGCAGCACAAGCCCTGAGTCGGTGCGCAGCACGCCTTCGGCATCAGGGCGGAAGGCCCCGGTTGTGGTCATCATCAGTGGCTGATCGCCTTGGGTGCCCACGCTGACCGACTGGGTGACGGGCAGCATGCCGCGCCCGGAAATCGCAAGGTCGAGCGCATTGGCCGTGCCCACGAGCGCACCGCGTTCGTCGATCAGCCGCGAGGTGGAGGCACGCACCCCGCCCGCCGAATAGACCCCGGCCCGTGCGCCATTGGTGATGACCATGCTTTCAAATTCGGCTGACGCCCGTTTGTAGCCATATGTCCCGGAATTGGCGATGTTGTCGGCAATCGTGGCCAGCCTTGTGGCATTGGCATTCAAGCCTGCAACCCCCGCATTCAGCGAAGAGGAAATGGTCATCGTATGGCACCTTTCTGCGCTTGCGACCTTATGTTGCGGCAAACCTGCACCCTGCGCCCTTAACACCACCCTAATGGTTCAAAATTGACCTATTCGGCCTGTTCACGGACCGCCCGACCCCAAGGCCTGCTTTCGTCCATGAGCAGCGGTTATCGCATACGGAGGGCTGTGGGGCCCGTGAGTACCCGGCCTTCTCCGAGATGTGGTGACATGTGGGTGAAAGGTACCTCCCTCCCCCCGCTGTGGGGGAGGGCCGGAGAGGGGGGTCTTTCAACCGATGTTCCGCATCCCCCCACCCCAACCCTCCCCCACAAGGGGGGGAGGGAGGTGCCTTTCGTCAACAGTTCGGAGAAATCCGAATACCGGGGCCTGCAGCTTTCCCAGTGCGACAGCCTGGCCATCGGGGCATGGCGGGGCTACCTGTCGCGCCGCAGCAGGACGATTTCTATCCGGTTGTTGCGGATGGCCGTGGGATCGGTGGTCGCGGGCTTGCGGTCGGCATAACCTGTCACGCGCTGCATCCGGGCGGCGGGCATATCCTGCCCTTCCAGCGTGACGCGCAGGGCCTGTGCCCGGTCGGCAGACAGGGGCCAGACCGGGTTGTCGATCAGGGTGATGGGATGCGCGCGGACATAGCCGTTCAGCGCGATTTCGTTCGTGGAAATGGCCAGAACCTCGGCCAGCATCGCGACCAGTGCCTGGCCCTGATCCGACATCTCGGCCGTATCGCCGACAAACAATGGCGCATCGGGCAGATCGAACAGCTCAATCACCAGCCCTTCGTCCGTCACGCGGGTCACGACATGGCGCAACAGCTGCTCCATCGTCATGCTTTCGCCCCCGCGCGCCAGCAGGTTCTGTTCCACCGCAGCCAGTTCCTGCGCGGCGGCGGCCCCTTCGGCATCGGATGCATCGGTGCCCGTATCACCCCGTGCGCGATCCGCATCCGTCGGTTGCGACAGCGTGGCCCCGGTGCCCGTCTGTGACAGGGTTTCTTCGGTGAAGACCGAATTGCCACCAAAGGCCCCGTCGCCGCCGCCCGAAATGCGGTTCACCGGAATCGTCGGATTGAAGTAATCCGCAATGCCCTTGCGCTGTTTTTCCGTTGTCGCGTTCAGCAGCCACATCAGCATGAAGAAGGCCATCATGGCCGTCACGAAATCAGCATAGGCCACCTTCCACGCCCCACCGTGATGGCCGCCGCCCTGAATGACCTTCTTCCGCTTGATGATGACTGGCGCGGCATTCCCTTGCCCGGCCATTCCCACACCTGTTTTCAACACCCGAGATCGACCTTAGGTGCCGGGCGTGAAGAAGGGGTAAAGTTTTGCGGCACACCGCGTGCAACAGGTTGCAAAAACTGCGGCTTTGAGACGTCTTTTAACGTTCGCTGAACGCCTCGGTGCTTTTGTAGAGCGGCTTGGTCAGGTAGGCGAGGATGGTCTTGCTGCCGGTCTGCAACTCTACCGTTGCCTGCATGCCGGGGCGGATTTCAAGGCCGCGCTGCCGGTCGGTCAGTTGCGTGAGATCGACGCTGAGCGTGACTTTGTAATGCGGATCGCCATCCTGCGCGCGGGAGCGTTCATCGGTAAAGGTATCGGCAGAGACGAACTGCACCGTCGCAGGCAACGTGCCGTAGATCGTGTAGTCATAGGCCGACAGTTTCACCGTCGCCTCCTGCCCCACCAGAACGGAGGCGATGTCCTGCGGCGCGACCTTCGCCTCGACGAACAATTCGTCATCAAGAGGGATGATCTGCATGATCTCTTCGCCCGGGCGGACGACGCCGCCGATGGTGGTCACGCTGACCTTGTTCACGACGCCGCGCATGGGGGCCATCAGCACGGTGCGGTCCAGCTGATCCTCGCCCTGTTTCAGGCGCTGACGCAGGGAGGCGAGTTCGGTCTGCACTTCGGCATAATCGCTGGCGCGTTCCAGTTCGGTCTGGCCGACCGCATTTGCGAGCTGCGCCTCGGCATCGCTGAACGCCTTGCGCGCGCGGGTCACCTCGATCAGGGGGACGACCTCCTGTTCCAGCATCCGCTCCATCAGGTCCAGCTCCTGCCGGGCCTGGTCCAACACGGCCCCGGCGCCATCCTTGCGGGCGCGAAATTCGGTCTGGCGTGCGGTCAGCAGGGATTTTTCCGATGCGACGATATCGGGCACGCGCGATGCCCATTGATCGGGAACGGTGAAATCTGCGTCGCCTGCCAATTCCGCCTCAAGCCGCAGACGGCGGATTTCAAGGGCGGCGATCTGATCAGACAGATCGTCAACGGCGGCCTGATACTGCGTGCCATAAAGACGGGCGAGCATCTGGCCCGGTTCGACGATATCGCCTTCGGCGACGGTCAGTTCGGCCAGGATACCACCTTCGAGGTTCTGGATGATCTGCGGGCGGGAGGACGGCACAACCTGCCCCGGCGCGCGCACGATTTCATCGACAAAGGCGAAAGCGGCCCAAAGCAGGAAAACCACCAGCGACAGGCCGATCATCCAGATCGTCAGGCTGGGGCCGCGACCGCGGTCTTCGAATGAATGGTCATAGGTCGTCATTTGCCCGCCCCCTGCGCTTTGCTCAGATGAGCGAGGACAGCGTCACGCGGCCCGTCCACCGCCATGCGCCCATTCTGCAGGATCAGCGTGCGTGTCGTCAGCTGCAGGATCGGGACGCGGTGCGTGGCGATGATCGCGGTGCGCCCATCGAGCCATGTGTGCAGGCGGCTGACCATCGTCGCCTCCAGCGTCTGGTCCAGTGCGGCGGTCGGCTCATCCAGGATCGCGACGGCGGGGTTCTGCAGCCAGAGGCGGGCCCAGCCGATGCTTTGGCGCTGGCCCACGGACAGGCCTTCGCCCATTTCCTTGATCTCCAGATCAAGCCCCAGGGGATGGGCACGTACGGTTTGCCCCAGACCTGCGAAATCAAGGGCGGCGAGCAGGCGGTCATCGTCGCGTTCCAGCTGCGTCATGTTCAGATTGTCGCGGATGGTGCCGGCAAACAGGCGCACGTCCTGGCCCAGATAGCCGATGCCGCGCCGGATATCGCGGGGATGCACCTGCGCGATATCAACGCCGTCGATCATCACGCGACCGGCATTCGGCTCATAAAGACCCGCCAACAGCCTTAACAGGGTCGATTTTCCAGATCCATTGGCCCCCAGAACGGCCACGTGCTGCCCGGCCGGAATCGCCAGTGCGGCGATATCGAGTGTCGGGGCGGCCTTCGGATCGTAGCGGAAATCAAGCCCGCTGATTTCAAACGCGCCTGCCAGTTTCTCGCGCCGCAGATAGGTGCGGCCCGTCTCTTCGGCCTGGCGTGCGTTCGCGACGGCATCAAGGGCGATGAGGGCGGCCTTGGTGTTGGACCAGCGCGCCATGGTGGCCGACAGTGCGGACAGCGGGCCAAGAGTGCGGCTGGTCAGGATGCCGATGGCGATGATCGTGCCGACGGTGAACTGGCCTGCAAAGACAAGATAGGTGCCGACCACGACGGCGGTCACATAAGTGATCTGCTGCACGCCCTGCGCCCAGTAGCCCAGCATGGCGGTCAATTCGCGCTGTTCAGATGTTTTCAGCGATGTCAGAGCCACAAGTTCGCCCCAGATGCGCGCGACGCGATCTTCGCCGCGGGTCGTGGTCAGGGTTTCCTGTTCATAGATCGCCTCATACAGCATGCGCCCGGCGCGGGTGCTGGCGCCTTGGGTGGCCATGGTCAGGGCGACGATGCGTTTCTGGAACAGAAGCCCCGGCAGCACCATCAGAAGGCCGCCGGCGATCAGCACCCAGACAAGATTGCCGCCGATCGAGGCGACAAGGGCGAGGAAAATCAGGATGAAGGGCAGGTCGGTCAATGTGCCGATGGTAGAGGCGGAAAAGAATTCCCGGACCGATCCGAAATCGCGCATCGCGGCGAAAAGCTGACTGGGTTTGCGTTCCCCCGGCGCGGCACGCATGTAGAGCAGGCGCTGCATCAGGCGGGTCTGCACCGACAACTCGATCCGCCGCCCGCTGAGATCCATCAGGCTGGAGCGTGCCAGTTTCAGCACGCCTTCCAGAATGATGGCCAGAAACGCGCCGATGGCCAGCACCCACAGCGTGGGTTCGGATTGATGCGGGATCACGCGGTCATAGACCTGCAGGGAAAAGAGTGCGACCGACACGGCCAGCAGGTTCGCCACCAGCGACCCGGCGGTCACCTCGGCAAAGGCGCGGCGGTGATGCGCGAATTCGCCCCAGAACCAGTGTGATGCGGCGGGGGTATCGCTGTGACGATCCTGCAGGGCGTCAACGGAAAGCGTGGCGCGCAAAATCTGCCCGGCATAGACGGCGCGGAACACATCCAGCGTCACCTCGCCACGCATGTCGGGGGCGGCGGGATCATAGATGACAAGGTGGTCATCGCCCTGGGCCAGCACCAGAACGGTGGCACCATAGTTCATCTCGGCCAGCGCGGGCCAGACATCCGCGCCGGGATGGCGCAGTTTGCGGACCTGCGTCGGCAGACCTGACGCCGTCATCGCGGCGGCCAGCATCCTGATCGACGGCGTATCGGCGGCGGCCTCGCGCCCCATCAGTTCCAGAAGGTCGGTCGTGGCGATATCGACCCCGACAAGGCCGGAAAAGACAGCCGCAAGGTTTGCCATGTCGGTCGCGGCCACAGAGTGACGGGGGCGGCTGTCGGCATTGGCGGGG
>JAAFHS010000419.1 GCA_013298485.1 Rhodobacterales bacterium | reverse complement strand
GACGTGATGGATGCGGTGGGCTCGAACATCCGGGTGGATACCAAGGGGCGCGAAGTGATGCGCATCCTGCCGCGCAACCATGACGGCGTGAATGAGGAATGGATTTCGGACAAGACGCGGTTTGTCTGGGATGGGTTGCGTCGGCAGCGCCTGGATACGCCCTATATTCGTGAGAACGGCAAGCTGCGCAAGGCCAGCTGGCCAGAGGCGCTGACGGCAACTGCGGCGGCGATGAAGGGCCGGAAGGTTGCGGGCATCATCGGTGATCTGGCACCGGTGGAGGCGGTTTATTCGCTGAAAGTGCTGATTGAAGGACTGGGCGGGCATGTGGAATGCCGCACTGATGGGGCGAAGCTGCCGATCGGGAATCGTTCGGCCTATGTGGGTACGGCGGCGATTGAGGATATCGATACGGCGGCAATGATCCAGTTGATCGGGACCGATCCGCGCAATGAGGCGGCGGTGCTAAACGCGCGGCTGCGCAAGGCATGGTCACTGGGGGCCAGGATCGGGCTGGTGGGGCCTGCGGTGGACCTGACCTATGATTATGCGCATGTGGGCACGGGGCGCGATGCGCTGGTAATGCTGGCGGGCAAGGTGATTTCGGATGAGACGAAGGCCAAGCCGACGCTGGTGATCGTGGGGCAGGGGGCGTTGTGCGAGGCGGATGGCGAGGCGGTGCTGAGCCAGGCGATGCGGCTGGCGGAAAATTCAGGTTCGGGTTTCCTTGTGCTGCATACGGCGGCTGCCCGCGTGGGCGCGATGGATGTGGGGGCCTGCACGGAAGGCGGGATGGCTGCGGCGTTGCAGGGCGCGGAGGTCGTGTACAACCTTGGCGCAGACGAGGTGGAGATCGCGAAGGGGGCCTTCGTCATCTATCAGGGCAGCCATGGTGACCGGGGTGCGCACCGGGCGGATATCATCCTGCCGGGGGCGGCCTATACGGAGGAAAACGGGCTGTTCGTGAACACCGAAGGCCGCCCGCAACTGGCGATGCGGGCAGGCTTCGCACCGGGGGAGGCCAAGGAAAACTGGGCGATCCTGCGGGCCCTGTCGGCGGAACTGGGGGCGGTGCTGCCCTGGGATACGCTGGCGGCCCTGCGCGCGGCGATCGTGGCCAAGCATCCGCATCTGGGGCGGATTGATGAGGTGGCCGAGAACGCCTGGCAGCCGCTGCCCGTGAAAGCGCCCGCCAAGGCCGATTTCCGGTACGCGGTGGATGACTTTTACCTGAGCAATGCGATTGCGCGGGCCTCTGCCCTGATGGGCGAATTGTCAGCGATGGCTGCGGCGCGGGCCAACCCGCCGCTGGCGGCGGAGTAGCGGAATGCGGGGGATGCGCGGGATCGCAGGTTTGCTGACCGCTGCGGCGGTGCTGATGGCCTGCACCCGCGAGGAGCCAGTGGCGCAGGGCGATTTCAGCCCGGTCTATGGCGGGATCGAGACGATTCTGCTGGACGGTGATCTGGTCAGTTTCCGGGTGGAAATGACGGGCGCGCAGACGGCGGCGGATGTGGAAGACTATGGGCGTTGTGCTGCGGCGCAGTATGCCTTGATCCGGGGGGCGGGTTTTGCGCGTCATGTCCGCACATCCGTTGACGAAACGGGTGGCATTTGGCGCGGGGATGCGGTTTACACCATCTCGGCGGCGCTGCCTTTGGGGTTGCGCACCATCGACGCCGAAGTGGCCGTGCGCGACTGTGCCGCGCGCGGGATACCGACGATTTGAAGGACGAGCGGAATGGGTGATTTCTTTGCAACCGGCCTTGGCACAGCGGTTCTGATCGCGGCGCAAAGCCTGCTGATTATCGCCTTCGTGATGATCAGCCTGCTGTTTCTGGTCTATGGCGACCGCAAGATCTGGGCCGCCGTGCAGATGCGGCGGGGCCCGAACGTGGTGGGGCCGTTTGGCCTGCTGCAATCGGTGGCGGATGCGCTGAAATACGTGGTCAAGGAAATCGTCGTGCCAGCAGGGGCGGACCGGCCGGTGTTCTTTCTGGCACCCATGCTGTCCTTCGTATTGGCGGTACTGGCCTGGGCGGTGATCCCGTTCAATGACGGCTGGGTGCTGGCCAATATCAACGTGGCGATCCTGTTCGTTTTCGCGGTGTCCAGCCTCGAGGTGTACGGCGTGATCATGGGCGGCTGGGCGTCGAACTCCAAATATCCGTTTCTGGGATCGTTGCGGTCGGCAGCACAGATGATTTCTTATGAGGTGTCGCTGGGCCTGATCATCATCGGGATCATCATCTCGACCGGGTCGATGAATTTCTCGGCGATCGTCGCGGCGCAGGACGGGGATTACGGGCTGCTCAACTGGTACTGGCTGCCGCATTTCCCGATGGTCTTTCTGTTCTTCATCAGTGCGCTGGCCGAAACCAACCGCCCGCCCTTCGACCTGCCCGAGGCGGAGTCTGAACTGGTGGCGGGGTTCATGGTGGAGTATTCTTCGACGCCTTACCTTTTGTTCATGGCGGGTGAATACATCGCGATTTTCCTGATGTGCGCGCTGATGAGCCTGTTGTTCTTTGGCGGCTGGCTGTCACCCATTCCTGGCCTGCCGGACGGGGCGCTGTGGATGGTGGGGAAGATGGCATTCTTCTTCTTCATGTTCGCGATGGTGAAGGCCATCGTGCCGCGTTACCGCTATGACCAGCTGATGCGGATCGGCTGGAAGGTCTTCCTGCCGATGTCGCTGGGTTGGGTGGTCATCGTGGCATTTCTGGCGAAATTCGAAGTGTTCGGCGGGTTCTGGGCCCGCTGGACGACAGGGGGCTGAAGAAATGGCTGATGAACCCGACAACATGGTGTTGAAACTGCTGCGTGAAATCCGTGAACGCATGGACATCGTCGAGGCCAAGATTGACGACCTGAAAATCGGTCAGGATGGGCATACCGGCATTCTGATCGGACTTGGACATTATATGCATTCCATTGATGAACGGGTCGAACATCTTGAAACCAAACTGGGGGCATGACGATGACCCAAATCGACTGGAACCGCGCCACCCGATACTTCCTGCTGATGGATTTCATCAAGGGGTTCGGCCTTGGCCTGAAATACTTCTTCGCGCCGAAGGCGACGCTGAACTATCCCCATGAAAAAGGCCCGCTGTCCCCGCGCTTTCGCGGCGAACATGCCTTGCGGCGCTATCCGAACGGCGAGGAGCGGTGCATTGCCTGCAAGCTGTGCGAGGCGGTGTGCCCGGCGCAGGCCATCACGATTGATGCGGAGCCCCGCGATGACGGGTCACGCCGGA
>JAAFHS010000418.1 GCA_013298485.1 Rhodobacterales bacterium | reverse complement strand
ATCTCGACGAAAAAGCGGCGGCGGTCTTCGTCATGAGCGGCGGTCAGGGCCGTATACTTTGCGCGTTGTGCGGACCGTATCCCTTCGACCTTGGTATCAAAGGCATCGGCAAGGACGCGAAACGCATCTGCCGACATGGTCGGGCGCTGGCCCGTCAGGCCGCGTTCTTCCTCTTCGAGGGCGGCCTCGATCTTCACATTTTCCGCCACAAGCGCATCTTCTTCGGTGTTCAACCGCGCGATGGCCGCAAGGCCGAACTGCGATTCCGCAAACAGCCGTTCCTGATCAATCGTCAGGACAGGGGTGGCGGCTGCCACGGGTGGATCAGCGGGGGTCTGTGCCGCCACAGCCGGGGCTATGCAGGCGACGGCACAGAACAGCGCCGCCCGCCACATCAGAATTGCGTCGCAACGGTCAGGTCAAACGACTGATCCAGATCGTAATCCTCTTTCTTCAGCGGCCGCGAGAAGTTGAACCGCAACGGCCCGATCGGCGTATCCCACAGGAACGACAACCCGATCGATGCCCGCAGCCGCGCGGAATCGTCCACAGGACCACCCGTGCCCGCCGTATCGTCAAGGTTCCAGACCGAGCCGACATCGACGAACGCGCCACCAGTGATGCCGTATTCTTCCGGCAGGCCCAGCGGGAAGTCCGCCTCAAGCCGCACCACCGCAAAGGCATTGCCGCCGAGTGCATCGCGGTTCACCGCATTCAGATCACGCGGGCCGATGCCGTTCGACTCGAAGCCCCTGATCTTGCCATTGCCGAAAAAGCGTTCGGTGACACGGCTCGGGTCATCCCCGATGCTGGACAGATAGCCCCCCTCGAAAATCGCGCGCAGCGTCACCTCTTCGTTCAGCACCCGCTGTTCGGCAAGCGCAAAGCCAGTGGTGGAGATATACTTGGTATCCCCGCCAAGGCCTGCGAAATCCTGACTGAAGCGCAACAGCACCCCGCCGCGCGGGTTGATACCCTCGATCCGGTTGTCATAGCTATAGGTATAGCCGATGGCACTGGTGATCAGCGCGCCACGGTCATCCTCACGCCCCAGAATGGCCGAAGAGCTGGCGCTCACGTTGCTGATGCGGTCTTCCGAAATCCGGTAACGCACCTGCAAACGACTGAGTTCACTGACCGGGAAGGTCAGCGACGTGCTGAACCCGATATTGCGCGTATCGTACCGGGCGTTCTGCTGGTCGGTCTGGCGGTAATAGG
This sequence comes from Rhodobacterales bacterium, assembly GCA_013298485.1. Lineage (GTDB taxonomy): Bacteria > Pseudomonadota > Alphaproteobacteria > Rhodobacterales > Rhodobacteraceae > JAAFHS01. The sequence continues at coordinate 2,042 of JAAFHS010000418.1, read as the reverse complement.
CACCGATCCCGAATTCCAGATCGCGGCCCAGAAAGGCAGGTTCGGCAAAGCTGAAGCTGGTATCGACGTTGTCAGTGCCGGTGGATACATTCACAGCAAGGCGCTGACCACGCCCGAGGAAGTTCGATTCCGACAGCCCGACATTGATCGACGCGCCGGTCTGCGAGCCGTAGCCCACGCCAAAGCTGAGCGAGCCTGTGGGCTGTTCTTCGACATCCACATTGACCACGACCTGATCTTCGGCCGATCCCTGTTCAGATTCAACCTGTGCATCGGCGAAATAACCAAGTGCGCGGATGCGTTCCGCTGCCTGACGCACCTCGCGCGGGTTGAAGGGGTCGCCTTCAACGGTGCGGAACTGACGGCGGATCACCTGATCCAGCGTCGTGTTATTGCCTTCGATATCAATGCGCTCCACGAAAACCTTCGGGCCACGCACAAGGGTGAAGGCAATATCCAGCGTCTGGTTGCGGTCATTGCGCGTGATACGCGGGTCGATGCGCACGAAGTTCAGCCCCTGCTGCAGCGCCAGCGCCTCCAGCCGCGAGATGTTGTTTTCGATGATCGCAGGCGAATAGGTCACGCCTGACCGCAGGCGCACCTCGGACTCATAGGGTGCGGCATCCAGGCCTTCGACTTCCGAAACGGTGGTCACATTGCCGATGGTGAAGGGCCGCCCCTCGCGCACCGTGAAGGTGACGAAAGTGCCATCACGTTCGGCGGATACCTGTGCGCTGGCATCAACCACTTCAAAGTCGATGTAGCCGCGCGACAGATAGAAATCGCGCAGCAGCTGCTTGTCCAGTTCCAGCCGTTCGGCCACGAACGTATCGGCCTGGATGAAGGTGCGCAGCAGGCCTGCCTGCTTTGTCTCCAGAATCTGGCGCAGGCGGCGGTCGCTGAAGGCACGGTTGCCGACAAAGCCCAGCCGCTCGATCTCGACCACGCGGCCCTCGGTCACTTCGAATACCAGATCCACACGGTTATCGTCGCGCCGGATGATGCGCGGGGTCACGGTGGCCGCGATCCGGTTCGCAACACGGTAAAGTTCCGTCATCGCGGCGGCATCCGCCTCGGCCTGCGCGGGCGAATAAACGCGGCGCGGCTGGCTGGTGATCGCCTCGGTCAGCTTTTCGTCATCGATGCGGCGGTTGCCTTCGATACTGATGACATTGACGATCGGATATTCCTGCACCTGCACCAGAAGGGTCGATCCCTGCGGCACCAGATCGACTTTTTCGAACAATCCGGAATTGATCAGGCGTTGTGTGGCGTCGTTCAGATCACCGGGGCTGAGTGATTCACCGGCCCCGATTCCAAGCAGGGACAGGATCGTGGTGTTATCCACGCGCTGGTTGCCCTGCACCGTGACGCTGCTGAAGGTGAAACCCTGCGCGTAAGCGGGTGTGAAGAACGTGTTTGATGGTGTTGAAAGCGCTGCGATAACGGCAATTGCGGCTGCCTGAAGCAACCTTTTGCCCATAACCAAGTACCCGCCCCGCGCACCGGTTTTCCGTGCCATTTTTCTGCCCCACACACCAGATGTCGTTGCATCTGACTACCGGGAAAGCAACGGCTTGTCAAAAGGCTGCAGGTGCATCCATGGCAGGAAATGCGGCATTGATGGCATTGCCCAGAAAGGCCCCTGCCAGCAGGCCGACAATCAGCGTGCCGAAAAAGAAGATACGGTCCCAGTTCAGCCCGACGATCAGCGACAGCCCACGATATCCTTGAACAACTGCCTGCATCTCACCGCCCTTTCCCATCATTCTGTGACATAATTAGCCGAACTTTGTGGCGACACTGTGGCGGAAAAGCGCGCAAGCCCTCAGCAGACAAGATCGCGCGACAGGGCAAAGACCATCAGCGCCATAATCGCGGCGAATCCAGCGGTCATCAAGACCTGCATCACACGTTCCGGCGGCGGGCGACGGGTGATCGCCTCCCAGGCGTGAAACACCAGATGCCCGCCATCCAGCACGGGGACCGGCAGCAGGTTCATCAGCCCGACAGCGGCAGAGAGGGCCGCGATGAACCAGATG
>JAAFHS010000417.1 GCA_013298485.1 Rhodobacterales bacterium | reverse complement strand
CCTATCACGCGGCGCGCAGGTTGGACATCGCGATCAGACCGCTTGACGGGGCGGGGCCGCGGGATGAGCTTCTGGAAGCCTGGCAAGCATCCGAGGTCGGCTTGCCAAGATGATCCTGTGGTGTCTCGCGCGGCGCGCACCGGGTGGGGATCTCACGCCGCCGGATAGCTGGTGAAGACCGTACTGCTTCCGTCCTGACTGACCAGGACCACGTCATATGCCTGACGCTCTGTCTCTGGACCCATTCCCGGTGAGCCGAATGGCATGCCCGGAACGGAAAGTCCTACCGCCAAGGGGCGTTCGGCCATCAGCCTGCGGATATCCGCTGCTGGAACGTGCCCTTCGATGGTGTAGTCGCCGATGGTCGCCGTGTGGCAGGACGACAGGTTCTCCGGGATGCCGCGCTCCCGCTTGTAGGTCGCGAGGTCTTCGACACTGCGCTCTTCAAAGCTGACGTTAAAGCCGTTTTCGCGCAGGTGGCCGATCCAAGCGTTGCAACAGGGGCAGCCAGGGTCCTTTACCACATGGATCCGCTCGTCCCCTTCGGCCAGCAAAGGCACAGCGCTCATGGCAAGGATGGTCGATCCGGTAAGAAGAAGAGTACGGCGCGCAAGGTTCATCAAAAGCCCCAGTCTATGTGTCACCGCAAAATACTGCCAAAGGCCGGGCGTGGCGAGCGTAGTATGGCTCCCAATAGGCCTGATCACCAAGAAACTACCGAAGACGCGCGTCCCCGGCCTGCACCAGAAGGACGCCATGATTCTCATCTGCGTCATCGTCCGTAACCCAGCGGGTCTGAACGCCCTGCAAATCTGCGAAACCTTCCATCATCCGTTTCGGAAACCAGGTCATTGGCAGGCTTTCGAAGCCGGGAACGCCGTCAAGTACGCGCGATATTGCAATTGTGCAGTTCGCCTTGGGCACCGCGCCGTACACTTTGGCACGCGCCATGATCAGGTCCGCAACTTCTTGCGAAACCATGATCGTCTGCTCAACAACGTCGTAAGTTTCGCGGGCATGGTAGTCGATGTAGAAGTCGACCATCTTCGGCGTGATCCCGAAATGGACATCGTTGCGCTCCGGAAGCTTCGGATGTCGCCAGGTTCCCGCCGGATCGAAGAGGACACGCTCTGAGCCATTGATCAAAAGCCCGGCATGCGCACCGGTGCCGCTGCGGGTCGACAGGACGGTATAGAGCGTGACCGAGGTCGGGCCGACATGTTCATAGCGCGCCTCGGCCACGGCCTCATCAGGCGCCCAAATCGGTTCGGCGCCGCAGGCGGACAGAAACAGAGGTGCGAAAAGGGCGAAGAACAATCGTTTCATGGCGTGTCCCGTCAGATGAATGACGTTTTCGCGACCTTCGTTCAGTTGCCAGTAAACTCTGCGCTATCAAGTCAAGACGAGGGAAAACGCGGCAATTCTGCTGCAGTCGATGTTATCGCCATGCGGTCCAGACACCAAACTGTCAGATGACGGGACCAGACCAGGCTGATACAAGCGAGAGCATGACCAGTTCGACGTTTCCTATGCGTGCATTGATTCTCGCCGCCTATCTTCTGGCGGCGTTCCTGCCGATGCTTGCCTCCGCCGATGGCCGGCAACAGTCTCATGCAGACCATGAGCAGATGATGGCGATGGCTGGCCATGTCGCGCATATGTCATCCGACGGCAGCCCGATTGACGATGCACAACGCCTGCTTTGCCAGCAACATTGTCTTTTTGCAGCCGCGGCTCTTCCCGCACCAAGCCCGGGCGTCGTCGCCATCGCGCGTTCGGTTGAAATCAGCCTGAACAATGACCTGCTGGCCGCATCGCTTGCCCTCCCGCCACCTGGCCCACCTCCGAAACGCACGTTGATCTGACACTATGGTTCCGCTTTGTCGGGGCCTTCAGTCTTTTCACGTTGCGATACAGGAGAATTCGCATGATCGCTCTCTCTCGCCGCGGCTTTCTGGCCGCTTCTGCGGCTGCTGCCGCCTCACTTATTCTGCCTGCTAGTGCTAGAGCACAATCAGCCCGCATGTCGCTGACGGCGACGACCCGGACGCTCGATGTCCGGGGCAGGGCCGCCACCGTCTGGGGGCTGGTGGACGGCAACGGCCGGTCTGGATTGGTTCTCGACCCGGGTCAGGCATTTGCCGTCGATCTGACGAATACCCTGACCGAGCCGACCATAATCCACTGGCACGGACAGATCCCGCCAAACGCTCAAGACGGCGTGCCGGACATGCCCATGGCCACGCTGCAACCCGGCGAAAGCCGCGCCTATGACTTTGCCGCGCGCCCGGGCACCCATTGGATGCATGCGCATATCCCCGCGCATGAGATGCTGCTGCTGGCCGCGCCCTTGATCGTGCTGCGACCCGAGGACGTTGCGGCCGATCGGCAGGACGTGACGCTGTTCCTGCACGACTTTTCGTTCAAGCCGCCTGCGGAGGTGCTGGCAGAGATTACGGGTGGCGCGTCAATGGCCGGCATGGACCATGGCCAGATGGGCCAAGGAGGAATGGACCACTCTGGCATGGACATGGGCGCGATGGGTCAGGGGGACATGACGGCGATGCCGGGCATGGACGGCATGGCGATGGACCTGAACGACTACAACTTTGATGCCTACCTTGCCAATGACCGGACGCTGGATGACCCTGAAGTCGTCCAGGTGGACAAGGGCGGCAAGGTCCTTGTTCGGGTGATCAACGCAGCCGCCGCAACGGTGTTCTGGATCGACACCGGCGCGCTAACCGGGCGGCTGGTCGCCGTGGACGGCGAGCCGGTGCAGCCTCTTCCTGGCAGCCGTTTCGGAATCGCGATGGGCCAGCGGCTGGACATCGAGCTTGATGTTCCTGCCGAAGGCGGGGCCTTCCCGGTCCTCGCCTTGCGCGAGGGTGCAAGAGAACGGACGGGTCTCGTCCTTGCGACGCCAGGGGCCACGGTGACGAAGATCGCCGACATGTCCGATGCCGACCATCCTGCCTTCAGCTCCGATCTGACGCAGGAAGCGGCCCTGCGCGCCGTCACCCCACTGCCGGAGCGCGCGGCATCGTCCCAGCCGATGTTGATGCTGGGCGGCTCGATGATGCCCTACGTATGGACCATCAACGGGCAGACCTGGGGCAAACATTCCCCGGTGACCGCGAAAACCGGCGAGCGTGTCGAGATCATGTTCCACAACATGTCAATGATGGCACATCCCATGCACCTGCATGGCCACGCTTTCCAGGTGGTCGGCGTGGGCCAGAGCCGGATCGCGGGTGCTGTTCGTGACAC
>JAAFHS010000416.1 GCA_013298485.1 Rhodobacterales bacterium | reverse complement strand
GCGATGGCGATCATGGAAGGCTCGGTCATCCGGCCCCTGACGGCGTTGGCGAATGGCGCGGCACGCACATGGTTTGTGGCCCACAGCGATCCGCAGGCCGCGCGCAAACGCTGGATTTCCGCGATGAAGCCGAAGGGCGAGGTGCGTCTTGATGCAGGCGCTGTGGCCGCCCTGCGTGCGGGCAAGTCACTGCTGCCTGCCGGGGTGACCGTCGTGACGGGCAGCTTTGGCCGCGGCGACCCGGTTGCCATCCTTGGCCCGGCAGGTGATATTCTGGGCAAGGGTCTTGTGCGCTACACGGCGGTCGAGGCGGCAGCGATTGCGGGGCATCGCACGGGCGAGATTGCGGCAATCCTTGGTTATGCCGGGCGGTCGGCATTGGTGCACAGGGATGATATGGTGGTCTGACGGCGGACCCCGGGGGTTTCACACCCCCGGACCCCCGTGGGATAGTTGGAAACAGAGGAAGGCCATGGACGGCGCAGTGACAGACCAGATGGCCGAAATCGGGGCTGCCGCCCGCGCAGCGGCGGCAGAACTCGCCTTTGCAACCGCCGAGCGCAAACATGCGGCCGTGATCGGTGCGGCCGAGGCGGTCTGGGCGCAGCGGCAGGCGATCATCGACGAAAACACCCTTGACCTGCACCATGCCGCCGAAAAAGGCCTGTCGTTTGCCTTGACCGATCGTCTGCGTCTGGACGAAGGCCGCCTGCGCGGCATCGTAGACAGCCTGCGCACCATTGCCGAACAGCCCGATCCCGTGGGCCGCGTGCTGGCCGCATGGGACCGCCCGAATGGCCTGCATATCCAGCGCGTCGCAACCCCGCTGGGCGTTGTGGGCGTGATCTACGAATCCCGCCCCAATGTCACCGCTGATGCCGGTGCCCTGTGCCTGAAGGCCGGCAATGCCGTGATCCTGCGTGGCGGATCGGACAGCCACCATTCATCGCATGCCATTCACGCCTGCATGGTTGACGGGTTGCGCAGCGCGGGCCTGCCTGCCACGGCCATCCAGCTGATCCAGACGCCGGACCGCGCGATGGTGGGCGCCATGCTGCGCGCCACCCAATGGATCGACGTCATCGTGCCGCGCGGCGGCAAGGGCCTCGTGTCCCTTGTGCAGGCCGAGGCGCGGGTGCCGGTCTTCGCGCATCTGGAAGGCATCTGCCATGTCTATGCCGACCGCGACGCCGATCTGGAAAAGGCCCGCCGCGTGGTGCTGAATGCGAAAACCCGGCGCACGGGCGTGTGCGGGGCCGCCGAATGCCTGCTGATCGACTGGCAGTTCTATACCAAGCATGGCGGCATTCTGATCGAAGATCTGCTGAAAGCCGGGGTCGAGGTGCGCACCGAAGGCGAACTGCTGAACATCCCCGGCACGGTGAAAGCGACGCCTGCGGATTTCGGCCATGAGTTTCTTGACATGGTGATTGCCGCCAAACTGGTTGACGGTGTGGATGACGCCATCGCCCATATCCGCCGCCATGGCAGCCAGCACACCGAAAGCATCCTGACCGAAAATGACGCGACCGCCGACCGTTTCATGCAGCGGCTGGACAGTGCCATCCTGATGCGCAACGCCTCCACCCAGTTTGCCGACGGGGGTGAGTTCGGCATGGGGGCCGAGATCGGCATCGCCACAGGCAAGATGCATGCGCGCGGCCCGGTGGGCGCGGAACAATTGACCAGTTTCAAGTACCTGGTCACCGGCGATGGCACGATCCGGCCTTAAAACTCCAGCCTGATCGTCTGATCCGTGATTTTCACCACCAGACTGCGCGACTGGTGCGACACTTCTTCGGGGACAAGTGCGAAATGCACCTGTGACGCGCCGATCTTTGTCGCCGCGCGCGGATTTGACAGAATTTCCCACAGATCGGGGTCGATTTTCAGTTTTGATCCCTCAGCCTCGATCAACCAGCCTTTCCCTTCGGCCACCACCCGCACACGGCCCCCGTAAGGCAGTGCTGTTTCCACGCACATCAGCAACAGAAACGCGAGCTTGACGGCCGCCCGGTCCGCATCCTGCCCGCTGGTCCAGCCGATCTGCAGGCGCCCGCCCCGGGTGATTTCGGTCAGGATGTTCTGCACTTCGGTCCGTGCGATGCGCTGATCGGAACTGCCCGCGCCGAAGGCCACGCGGAAAAACCGGATGCGCGCATTCGCATTGGCCACGCTTTCCGCAATCAGCGCGACTTCCGGCCCCTGGGTGCCGCCTGCCATCATCAACAGCTCCACCCCATTGCCGATGGCCCCGATCGGGCTGATAAGGTCATGGCAGATGCGCGAACCGATAAGGGCTGTCAGATCATGGCGATCAATCATGGATAAACCTTGAGATGGAGGGGATGAATGGATCGCTGGAACCCGGCATGCTGGTGCGCCACCCGACTGAGCCCGATTGGGGCCTGGGCCAGGTGCAATCCAACATCGGCGCGCGCATCACCGTGAACTTCGAACATCAGGGGAAAGTCGTCATCGATGGGCGGCGCATCACCTTGATCCCTGTATTCGGCGTCTGACCCAAAGCATGACAAAGGCGCGTTGAATTGCAACCTGGAAGTGTGTGGACGGGTGGGTTTCCTGGAAAAAGAGTGTTTGCTTGCAAAGAACGATGGCCATCCTTACGTCGCTGCAAGATCCATTGGTGCCTGACATGATTGCTGACGATCCCAGCTTCCATCTGCGCCTTGCGCAGGACCTGCGCGATCTGCAGGGCGCACAGCGGCTGCGCTACCGCGTCTTTGTGCAGGAACTGGGCGGCGACGGGCCCCTGGTCGATCACGGGGCTGCCCTGGAAAGCGATGAATTTGATGCGCTGTTCGATCACCTGCTGCTGATTGATCCGCACAAGAACCCCGATGATCTGGATCATGTGATCGGCGCATACCGCCTGTTGCCCAGCGACCGGGTGGGCACAGGCCGCTATTATTCCGAAGGCGAATATGATCTTGGCCCCCTGCGCGCCAGCGGGCGGCGTCTGCTCGAACTGGGGCGGTCCTGCGTGCATCCCGATCACCGCGGCGGGACCGCAATGTTCCATCTGTGGAACGGGCTGGCCGATTACGTGCTGGAGCGCGGGATCGAGGTGCTGTTTGGCGTGGCAAGCTTTCACGGCACCGATCCTGCCCCCTTGGCGCAGGCCCTGTCCTATCTGCATCACCACCATCTGGCCCCGCCCGCGCTGCGGGTGATGGCACGGCCTGCGGCGCGGCTGGAGATGGATCTTGTGCCCCCGGCGCGGCTTGACCGCCGCATGGCGATGGCGGGAAC
>JAAFHS010000415.1 GCA_013298485.1 Rhodobacterales bacterium | reverse complement strand
CGGCGCTGGCGGCGCGAGGCGGCGTTGGTTGATGCGCGGATGGACCGGCTGGCCGAGGTCTCACGCGCCGGTCTGCGGGGGGTGATTGTCTTTGACCCCTTCTATGCCCGCGCCGAACGCCAGCATGCGCGCGCCATTCAAGCCATTTGCCCGGGCCTGTCGCTGGCCCCGATGCCGTTTTCACGCCATCCGCCGACGGCGGTCATCACGGCGGCGGGACGTTTCGGTGCGATCCAGAAGGCGATGATCGCAGGCACGCTGACAGCACAAGACCTGCGGGCGCTGCACCGGGCGGAACGCGAAAACAGCGCGGTCTACATTGCCGGCATGCTGGCCGCGATGAAGGCACGCGGCGATGCCGGGGCCAGCCTGATGTAGCGTCAGCCAAACAGGATGTCGCCCCGGCTGAAGGTATCCAGCGACACATCCGTCAGCAGCACCCGTGTGGTTCCCGCCGTGATCAGCAGGTCATCCCCGACCTCGGTCAGGGTCACGCCGGTCGGGCGCACGCCGACAAAGTGCAGATGATCCTCGCCCACATCAAAATCCGTGATCCGGTCCGATCCGCTGCGCGCGCTGAACATGAACGTATCCGACCCCGCCTCACCCGTCAGCACATCACTGCCAAAGCCGCCTGCCAGAACATCATCCCCCGCGCCGCCGAACAGGGTGTCATTCCCGTTTCCGCCATAAAGGACATCCGCCCCTTCGCTGCCCCACAGCTTGTCCGCACCATCCTCGCCCCAGATCGTGTCGTTGCCCGCCGCCCCGAAGGCGTAGTCATTGCCACGACCCATCCGGAACATCTCGGCATTGGCAAAACCTGTCGCCGCATCATTCCCGGCACCGGTGTTCACCACCGTGACACCGCCGCCCAGCCGGACCGTGTCATTGCCCGCCCCCAAAGTGACCTCTTCCACCGCAATCAGATCAAGGATGCGGGGTGCCGCGCCGGATTTGTCGACGACCCGGGTGCTGGTGGCTGAAACCTCGATCAGCGACACACCTGTTGTGCCGGACATCACCACCACCTTGTCATATCCCGGACCGGCCATCACCTGCTGGAACGGTGCCAGGGTCAGGGTGAAACTGTCATCGCCCGCCGTCCCTGCGGAGACCGGTGGCGGGGGGGCCTGCACATCGATGCTTGCCGGTGCGAACCCCGGCGGCAGGGCCGTCGTTGCCAGGCTGCGGCCCAGCAGGCCCGCAAAGCCCGTCGCATCATCGTAATGGATATAGTCCCAGCGGAACATGTCATCGGCAGACAGCCCCGCACGCGCCGCAACCTGATCGGGGTCCACGAGATGCACGCTGGCAAGCGCGTCCGCCAGGCCGCGTTGCTGCGCCTGGATGATCTCCCAGTTCTGCGCATGCGCGCCTGCAAAGCTGCGATTGGCATGCGGGGCATCCGACAGGCCCGACAGGACCAGGTCATGCGCCCCGAACCGGGCGGTCAGCGTCTCGTGCAGCGCGCGCAGGTTGTGGCCGTATTCGGCGGCCGCGGCCGTGCTGAAGGCATCCGCCTCGCCCTGCACCCAGATTACGCTTTCCAGATAGGCCCCCGGCACATAGGACGGCGACGCCGGGTTCAGGATCGACCACAGTTGGGTGCACAGTGCGGCAAGGTTGTTTCCCATCGGCACGGTCGCACTGCCCGCATTCCAGTTGCCCGCCCCGGTATCCAGCCGTTCCGACAGGGCCGATCCGTTGACCGCCGCATGCACCAGCATCCCGCCGTTCTGGGCCACATGCCGGAACACCTCCATCCCCAATTGGGTGGAATTGGCATTCGACTGACCGGCCAGAACAACAATCGGAATAGGGCGTATCGCGGTGGGCATGGCAACTCTCGCTTCTCTGCGTCATTCCCGCAAAGCTGCCGCAGTCACGGTTACCGGCTGGTTTCCAGCGGCGGGCCGAATAGCTAAAGGTCGGCGGGTCTGCCGCATCCTTGCCGCATTCTCGGGAAACCGTTTGCCATGGGGGCCGCCCCTTGCTATAGGCGCGCCTGACCGCAAAGCCGCTTGATCTTGGCCTTGGGATGCCCTGATACTTGCAGGGTGCAGTATGACGTGACCGGGGCCCGCCCCAGCAACCTGAACGAGGAATGACATGAGCGATATCGCAGCCCGCGTGAAGAAGATCGTGGTGGAGCATCTGGGCGTGGAAGAAGACAAGGTGGCCGAGAACGCGTCGTTCATCGACGATCTGGGGGCAGACAGCCTGGACACCGTCGAACTCGTGATGGCGTTCGAAGAGGAATTCGGGATCGAGATCCCGGATGATGCCGCCGAAACCATTCAGACCTTTGGCGATGCAGTGAAATTCATCACCGAAGCTGCCTGATCCCGCTGCGATCACGGCCATGGGGGCGCCTTGCGGGGCGCCCTTTTGCATGGCTGGGTTCGGCGGAAAGCCCCGGCTTTTGCCATGCGGGGTTGAGGGCGGGCCATCCTGCCGCCACTCTGCCTGCAAACGGCAGGAGAGGCGGGCATGGCGAACCTTGGGGCGATGTTCGGGGCAGGCGGGGCGGACACGTTCATGGGCCTGCCGCGCAGCCGCGATCTGTCGCGGCTGGACGCGCGCATGGCGCTGATCGGGGCGGATGGCTGCACGCCCTATCCCTCGGTCGGATTCTATTGCGCGGGGGGGCCTGCGGCGATCCGTGCGGCGGGGGCGGTTTATGCCGCAAATTTGAGCCATGTGAACTTCGATCTGGGCGCACCGGTGTTTCCGGGGGCTGTCGCTTGCGTCGATGCAGGCGATCTGCCCCAGGATCAGGGGGATGCCGCGGGGAATCGGGGCCGCATCTTCGGCGCTGTGTCGACGGTGCTCGACCGGGGCGGGGTGCCGCTGCTGATCGGGGGGGATGACAGCCTGCCCATTCCGATGCTGGAGGCGTACGGCGCGCGGCGTCGCGGCTTCACCATCCTGCAGATCGACGCGCATATCGACTGGCGCGATGAGGTGGGGGGCGAACGGTTGGGCCTGTCATCCACGATGCGGCGCGCGTCCGAGATGGGGCATGTGGAGCGGATCATTCAGGTGGGCAGCCGGGGGATCGGGTCGGCGCGCGAGGCGGACCTTGCGGATGCGCTGGAATGGGGCGTGGATTTCGTGCCTGCAGGCGAGGTGTCGCGCGCCGGGGTGGGCCGTGCGATTGATCTGGTGCCGGAGGGGGGGGAGGTGATCATCTGCCTGGACGTCGATGCGCTGGACCCGTCGGTCATGCCTGCGGCCATCGGGCGGGTGGCGGGGGGCCTTGGATACTGGCAGGT
>JAAFHS010000414.1 GCA_013298485.1 Rhodobacterales bacterium | reverse complement strand
TCTCCGAGGTTTTTCGTTACTTCGTGTTTCTGAAAGGCATGATCCGAAATGCATTGCCGATGGTCCCTGATGTGGCACCGATGAATATCCCCGTGTTTCTGATCTGGGGGTTTTGGGACACCCTCCTCGTCCTGGCCGCCACGGGTTTTGCCTGGCTTGTTCTGGAACGTTTCGGGCCAACCATCCGTGTGGCAATCCTTGCGGGTTCGGCCATTTGGGCCACGGTTTTCGTGCTCATCTGGGTGGGTATCTGGAACATGAATCTTGCCACGCCTGCGATCCTTGCCGTGGCGCTGCCGCTCGCGTGGATCGAAATGGTTGTGGCCGCGCTGATTGTGCGCCGGGCGATGACGTCGGATCGCGGTCAGATGCCATGATGGCCCTTGCTGTCGGCGCAGGCCGTCTGTGAAACCGGGCCGATCAGACTGTTTCAGAGGCAAGTTTTTCGGGTGGTAGCTGCATACCACCCAGCCCCCTACCCCACCTTCAGCACGATCTTCCCGATATGCCCGCTGCTTTCCATCCGGCGGTGCGCGCCTGCCGCGTCGGCCAGCGGGAATTCCGAATCCATCACCGGGGCAAATGCGCGCCCTGCGATCATCGGCCAGACATGGCGTTCCACTTCCGCCGCGATGCGGGCTTTCGCGAGATCCGATTGCGGGCGCAGGGTGGAGCCTGAAATCGTCAGCCGCCGCATCATCACCTCGGCAAAGTTCAACTCCACTTTCGGGCCCTGCAGAAAGGCGATCTGCTGCAACCGCCCGTCATCGGCGAGCGTCCTGACATTCATCGGCAGATACGCGCCGCCCACCATGTCCAGGATCAGGTTGGCCCCGCCCTCGCCCTTGACGATGGCCGCCCAATCCTCGGTCCGGTAGTTGATCGCGCGTTCGGCACCCAAGGCCACGCAGGCCGCGCATTTCTCATCCGACCCGGCTGTCGTGAACACCCGCGCGCCCATCGCCCGCGCGATCTGGATCGCCGTCGTCCCGATGCCCGACGATCCGCCATGTACCAGAAACCGCTCGCCCGCCTGCAGGCCGCCGCGCATCACGACGTTGGACCAGACCGTGAAACAGGTCTCGGGCAGGCAGGCCGCCTCAGCCATCCCCATCCCCTCTGGCACCGGCAGCGCGTGGTCGGCATGGCACAGCGCATATTCCGCGTATCCGCCCCCCGGCAACAGCGCGCAGACCCTGTCGCCAATCGCCCAGCGCGTCACACCGGGACCCATTTCCACCACGGTGCCCGATGCCTCCAGCCCCGGCAGGGGGGATGCGTTGGCGGGCGGCGCATAGGCGCCTGCGCGTTGCAGCGCATCGGGGCGGTTCACACCGGCATAGGCGACGCGGATCACGATCTGGCCATGGCCGGGGACGGGGACGGGGCGTTCGCAGGGCTGCAGCACGTCGGGACCACCGGGTGCGGTGATCTCAATCGCGGTCATGGTATGGGCGAGCGGTTGCATAGCGGCCTCCGGGGCTTGGGCATGGCCTATGCGTGCCAGAGGCATGGCACAAGGGCAAGGCCGGGTCAGCGCGGTTGGGCGCGGCGGCGGCGGATCAGGATCAGGACCACGACCGCCGCAGCGGGCCAGATGGCCCAGAGGGTGCCATGCCATGTGAAAAGATTGATCAGAAAAAGTGCGCTGATAATCACCCCGGCACGCATGTCACGCAGGCGGATCCCGGCCTGCGCGCCAAGGGGCGCTGCCTGATACGCCAGAATAACGACCATGCAAAGCCCCGGCCATTGCACCCAGAACCGGGGGCCCGTTGTCAGATCGACCACCAGCAGAGCCGCCAGCAGAATGGCAAATATCCGGGCCTGACGGATCAGGTGGCCGCGCAGGGCGCGTGGATCGGTCGTCACCGCGCCCGCCGACAGGCCACCGTCAGTTTGGGTGTTTGGGTACAGCAGGGCCGTGCGCCAATCATCGGCAGCACCGCGCGAGATGCGATAGACCGCCACATCCTGCGCAAAATTCTTTGGCCGCTTTTCCCCCAGATATTCAAACCCGACCGACAGCTTGCCCCGGACCTGATCATAGACCTGCTGCGAAATCAGGATACCGCCCGGCTCGGCCATGGTCTGCAGGCGTGCGGCAAGGTTGACGCCTTCGCCCAGCAGATCATCGCCATCCACGATCACATCACCCAGATGGATCCCGACGCGGAAGCGCAGCGTGGCACCTGGAAGGTCGCCAAGTTCACGCTGCACTTCAATGGCACATTGGACAGCCTCGACGACCGAGGGGAAATCCGCGATCAGGCCATCGCCCGCAGTGTTGGCGATCCGCCCCTTGTGGCGCACGATGAACCGCGAAAACACCCCACGCGCGGCCCGCAGCGCGCCCAGCGTGCGCACCTCATCCGCTTGCATTTCGCGGCTGTAGCCTTCGGCATCAGCAGCAAGGATCGTCGTCAGCTTTCGTTGAACCTCAGCAGACATTGCGGCACCATGCCGGAAGGCGGCTGTCAGACTATGGTCGATTGGCCCCCGTCGATCAAGGCGGTGCCTAGGGTGGCCCGTTCCTGTTCACTTCGGATCGGTGCTGCCACCCCAGCGGCGGAACTGGCCCGGCAGGTCATCCGGCACGATCGGGGCGCGGATCTTTGCCAGCCAGGCCAGGGGCCCCTCGACCACGGCCTTGCCAAGAGGGTTCGCCTTGACCGCCGCCTTGAACTTTTCGAACTGCATCACATCCTCGATCCGGCGGTCCAGAAATTCCCATGTCGCCTGATGCCCGGGCGAATCGTCGCCCAGCCAGAACAGGACCGTGCTGCCATAGACCCCCGACAGCGTGGCGCGTTTGGTATACCAGCTGAAATCGCGCTGGCTGTCCCCCAGCGCCACCCAGATCGCATCTGCCGTGCCCCAGATCGCCTTGGCCCCGTCAAGGCCATGCTGCGGCAGGGCAAAAAACGTGGTGCCCCGCCGCACGCATTCCTTGTCTGCCGCCTCCAGCCGCAACCGTACGGCCAGCGCCACCTTTTCGCGGAACCGCAGGCCCGCCATATCCCGCGCCGCAAGGCCCGCGCGCATCGCATCATCGCCGCGCCTGTGATAGGCGAGCGCCAGATCGACGGCGCCGCGCGGGAACAGTGCGCGCGCAAGGCCCGGGGCCACGCCCGCATCGGCAATCGCCGCACGCAAGGTCGCCTCGGACCAGCCGTCAAAGGGCACATGCGCCAGAGCGGCATCCAGAACGGCGTCTTTCACGGGATCGGTCATCGCGGCATCTCCTTTGGCGGGGTTGGGCGCATAAGATGCTTATAGCGCAGTTG
>JAAFHS010000413.1 GCA_013298485.1 Rhodobacterales bacterium | reverse complement strand
AACCCCGGACGCGACGCCAACCTGCGCGGCAGTCTGCTGATGACTGCCGCCATGGCAGGCTTCGCCGTCGAGGACATGTTCCTCAAGGCGGCGGCCAAACACATGCCCGTGGGCGAGGTCATCACGCTTTTCGGCTTCGGCGGCATGCTGGCCTTCATCCTGCTGACCCTGCGGCGGGGCGAGACACCCTTTCCGCCTGCAATCCTGTCCCACCCATTGCTCGTCAGGTCAGGCTTCGAGGTCACTGGCCGCCTCTTTTACTCCCTCGCCATCGCCCTGACACCACTTTCCGTCGCCTCTGCCATCCTGCAGGCCACACCCCTCGTCGTCGTTGCAGGGGCCGCGATCTTCTTTGGCGAAACTGTCGGCTGGCGCAGGTGGGCCGCCATCATTGCGGGCTTTGCGGGCGTCCTCATCATCATCCGCCCCGGACTGGAGGGGTTTGACGCCCTGTCCATCCTGACCGTCATCGGCCTGATCGGCTTTGCAGGCCGTGACCTCGCCACCCGTGCAGCACCGCCTGCCCTGTCCAACATGCAGCTCGGCGTCGTGGGCTTTGCCATGCTGACCCTTGCCGGGGCGATCATCCTTGTCGTCAATGGCGATTACCGCGTACCCGATACCATGGGTCTGCTGCTCACCCTGTGCGCCACCGCCATCGGCGTCTTTGCCTACAGCGCCCTGACCTCTGCCATGCGCACGGGGGAGGTGTCGGCTGTAACGCCCTTCCGGTATACCCGCCTCTTGTTCGCCCTGATCCTTGGCATCGTCGTCTTTGGCGAACGCCCGGATCACTGGACGCTGATCGGCAGCGCCATCGTCGTGGCCAGCGGCATCTACATCCTGACGCGCCGCAAGGCCTGACGCGAATCAGTGAGTCTAAGTTACAGGAATCGCGTAGAAATCTGCTTAACGCATCCCTAACGCCACAGGCGTTTTGCGACACAGCCAAGCTGCGCCCAACACCGTTTCGCCACCCGCAACAGTGCCCGCATGTTGCCCGGATCATGTCCAGAAAATGGCGAAATCCGGGTGCTTCTTGGGCACAAGGTCATCTGACCGCCACACAGATTAACGTAGCCTATCAACGCCAACAGAAAGGCCAACATCATGTTCCTGAGAACCTTTTCCCGTCCCGCCACGCCTGCCAACACCCAGGCCGCGCCCCTTGCCGCGGGCCTGATCGCAGGCACCTTGGTCGAAACCCAGCGCGGCTGGACACCCGTTGAACACCTGCGCCTCGGCGACCGCGTGCAAACCTTTGACGGTGGCGCATGCCCCATCCTCGCGCTCGACCGCAACTGGACCGGCAGTGAAACGCATGCGGTCCATGTACCGGGCGGCCTGCTGGATACATGCACCGATCTGACCCTGCTGCCGGGCCAGCATGTCCTGATCGACACGATGGGCGACGCTGAACTGCCGGACGCGGCCCTTGTCCTGATCCCGGCCACCGCCCTTGTCGGCTGGCGCGGCACACGGCGCGTTGCGCTGACCAGCGCCGTCGAGATCATCACCCCCTTTTTCGCATCCGAGGAAGCCGTCTTTGCCAACACGGGTGCAATGGTCCGCTGCGCCGCCGTCGCGACGGTCGCCAATGCGCCGCTGCAGTCAGACTTCACGCGGCTGAACCTTCTGCAGGCCTGGGCCCTGCTCGCCCGCCTTGACGGCAATGCACCAGACGCCGCCCGCAAGGTTGCGTGACCCATGGACTTGGGGCGGATCAGTCACTATTTCGGTGCGATCATGGCCGAAAAATCCGATCCCAACTCCAAGCTTATCGCCGAAAATCGGCGCGCGCGTTTCGATTACTTCATCGAAAGCGATATCGAGGCTGGCATCATGCTGCTCGGCTCCGAAGTCAAATCGCTGCGCAAGGGCGGGTCCAACATTGGCGAAAGCTATGCGAGCGTCGAGGGTGGCGAACTCTGGCTGATCAACGGCTACATCGCGCCCTATCTGCAGGCCAAACTGTTCGGCCACGAAGAACGCAGACGGCGCAAGCTGCTGGTATCAAAGAAAGAACTGTCACGCCTGTGGTCGGCCACCGCACGTGAAGGCATGACAATCGTGCCATTGAAGATGTACTTCAATGACCGCGGCATCGTGAAGGTCAAGATCGGTGTCGCCAAGGGCAAGAAGAACCATGACAAGCGCGCGACCGAGGCGAAACGCGACTGGGACCGGCAGAAGGCGCGCGTGATGCGCGAGAACGGGCGCTGAGGTTTTTAGGCAATTTGTTGCCGAATGATTAACAATCTGCCAGACTCCGGGTACTGGTCAGGGTCGACAGACCCGAAAGGGAGCCAGTCAACAGGACCAAAGAGGCAGGAAATGTCTCAACGGGAACCGAGGGAGTATGATTGAAATGGAACTTATCATCCAACTGATCGCGGGTGCACTGGGCGGCAACGTCATCGGCGCACTGGCAAAGAACCTGAGCCTTGGCACGCTGGGCAACAGCATCGCCGGTATCGCAGGCGGTGGCATCGGCGGGCAACTGATGGGCATGCTGGGCGGGGCCGCGGCGGGCGGTGCTGCTGCAACGGCTGGCGGCCTTGATATCGGGTCCATCGTCTCGTCGCTGGCATCCGGTGGTGCGGGTGGTGGTGTGCTGATGGTTGTCGTCGGCATGATCAAAAAGATGATGGCAAAGTAAGCCGACCGGGCCGGGCATGGTGACAGTGCCCGGCCCACTTGCGCGCCGTCAGCGGTCCCGGTAAGTCCCGGTTGACCCCCGTGCGTGAGGCCCGCCGATGCCCAGCCCTCTCGATGATCCAAAAACGCTTGTGTCCACCGACTGGCTGGGCGCCCATCTGCGTGATCCCGATCTGCGCATTCTGGATGCAAGCTGGTATCTGCCGGACATGGGCCGCGATGCGAAGGGCGAATATGCGGCAGCCCACATCCCGAACGCGCGCTTCTTTGACCTGGACGAGATCAGCGATCACCGCAGCGCCTTGCCGCACATGGCCCCGCCACCCGAAAAGTTCATCAGCCGGATGCGCGCCATGGGCGTGGGCGACGGGCATCAGGTGGTCATCTATGATGGCATGGGTATGTTTTCCGCAGCGCGTGTCTGGTGGACCTTCCGCCTGATGGGCAAGACGGATGTGGCCGTGTTGGACGGCGGTTTCCCCAAATGGCGCGCCGAGGGACGCGAGGTCGAAGACCTGCCCCCCGTGATCCGAGACCGCCACATAACGACGCAGCGGCAGGCGGCTTTGGTCAAGGATGTCACGCAGGTGGCCAACGCGGCCAAGCTGGGCGAGGCGCAGATTGTCGATG
>JAAFHS010000412.1 GCA_013298485.1 Rhodobacterales bacterium | reverse complement strand
TTCTGACGATTTATCGGCAAACGACCGGGGCCAGGACAGGAATCTGGCAATATTGGAATATTCCTGTTGTAAGGCGAAGAATTTGGAATAATGGTTCTATTGCCCCCATGACTGGATAGGCGGGCATCAGGATTTCTGCACCATGCTGCCTTTCGCGCTGAACCATATGACTGCACCGAAACTGGGATGGGAGGCGTTTCTTGACCTCGCCCGCGATCTTGGCTGCGTCGGCGTCGAATTCCGCAACGACCTGCCCGGTGCCCTGTTCGGTGGGGCCGCCCCCGCAACTGTCGCCGCAGCGGTCAAGGCACGCAACCTGCGTCTGCTGGCGCTGGCCGAAGTCAAGATGTTCAACGACTGGTCCGATGCCAAAAGGGCCGAGGCCGAAGCCCTGATGAAAATCGCCGTGGCGGCGGGGGCCGAGGCGATCAGCCTGATCCCCCGCAACGACGGCGTTGCCACCAATCGCGCCGACAGCCGCCGCGTCACCGAAACCGCCCTGCGCGAACTGCTGCCAATGCTGCGCGCGCATCGCCTCAAGGCGATGGTCGAACCCCTGGGTTTTGCCGTCTGCTCACTGCGCTACAAGGATGTGCTGGCCGATTGCATCGATGCCGTGGGTGGGGCGGGCACCTATTTCATGGTGCATGACACGTTCCATCACGCGCTGGCAGGTTTTGGCCCCGTCTTCGCCGACATGACCGGCATCGTTCACGTCTCGGGTGTCACCGACATGATCGCCCTTGATGACATGCGCGATCCGCACCGTGTGCTGGTCGATGCGGATGATGTGCTGGGCAATGTCGCACAGATCCGCGCGTTGCGGGCGGCGGGCTACGCAGGCCCTGTCAGCTATGAACCCTTTGCACCGTCCGTGCATGCACTGGCCGATGCCAAAGGCGCACTGGCGCGGTCCATGGACCATATCCGCGCAGGCATCGCCGCCTGAACGCACAGAATGCTGCCTACCCTATGGCGGGCAGACCGGCTGGGAGAAAAGGTGGGGCCGGACACCGACCTTAAAGGAGGACAACCATGAAGAAGACCCTTTTTGCCGCAGGCATGATGGCCCTGATGGGCACGACCGCCATGGCACAGGATATCGGCGTGTCGATGGCCCTGTTTGACGACAACTTCCTGACCGTGCTGCGCAACGGCCTTGACGCCAAAGGCACCGAACTGGGCGTCGGCCTGCAGATCGAGGATGCGCAGAACGATGTTGCCAAACAGCTGGACCAGATCAACAACTTCATCGCCAGCGGCGTATCGGCCATCATCGTGAACCCGGTCGACACCTCGGCCACGCAGGCCATGTCGGATGCCGCCGCCGCCGCAGGTGTGCCGCTGGTCTATGTCAACCGCCAACCGATCAACGTCGACACCCTGCCCGACAACCAGGCCTTCGTCGCCTCGAACGAGGTGGACTCCGGCACGCTGGAAACCATTGCGCTTTGCGACAACTGGGCCGCCGAGGGCAAGACCGAGGTCAATGTCTACGTCATGCAGGGCGAGCTGTCGAACCAGGCCGCCGTGCAGCGCACCCAGGACATCTACGACGTGATCGAAGCCGGCAAGTGCAAGGTCACGATCAACGTGATCGACCAGCAGACTGCCAACTGGTCGCGCGATCAGGCGCAAAGCCTGATGACGAACTGGCTGTCTTCCGGGGCCGCCTTCGACGGCGTGATCGCCAACAATGACGAAATGGCCATCGGCGCGATCCAGGCGATGAAGGCTGCGGGCATCGACATGGCGACCGTGCAGGTCGGCGGTATCGATGCGACACAGGACGCGCTGGCCGCGATGCAGGCGGGCGATCTGGATGTGACCGTGTTCCAGGATGCGGCAGGCCAGGGCGCGGGCGCGCTTGATGCCGCCATCAAACTGGCAGCGGGCGAAGCCGTGGAACAAAAGGTCTACATCCCGTTCCAGCTGGTCACCCCGGCGAATGTCGCAGACTACCTGGCCAAGAACTGATCCCTGACGGGATATCGGGGGCGGACGCAGGTCCGCCCCTTTTTCATCTTGCCGCACCGCGTGGCGCTGGATGATGATGCACTGCACTGACATCCGATGGGGGGACGACCTGTGTCACAGCCGACGCATGGCCTTGGCGGCCTGAAATACGATCCGGCCAAGCGCACCAGACCGCAGGAATTGAACGTCTTTCTGGCACTTGTCGTCATCGTCGTCACGTTCGAGGCACTGGGACGGCTGCTGACGGGTGACAGCTTTCTGTTCAACACCCGTGACAACGTCGACACCCTGTTCAACGAACAGCGCCTGTCGATCATCATCCTGCAGGTGTCCATCGTCGGCATCATCGCCATCGGCGTGACGCAGGTCATCATTTCCGGCGGGATCGACCTGTCATCCGGCTCCATCGTCGGGGCCACCGCCATGGTCGCGATGAGTTTTGCCCAGGTGGCCACGGTCAACGGCAACCCGAATCCCAAGGCGATCTTCGGGGATGCATGGATGGACCTGCCTGTCATCGTGCCGGTGCTGGTCGGCCTTGCCTGCGGGTTGTTTGCTGGCCTCGTCAACGGCGCACTGATCGCCTACACCCGCATCCCGCCCTTTATCGCCACGCTCGGCATGATGGTCACCGCGCGCGGCTTTTCCAAATGGTGGTCCAAAGGCAATCCGATTTCCTTCCCGACCGACAGTTTCGCCACCATCGGACAGGGCATGATGCCGGTGTTGATCTTCGTCGCACTGGCCATCCTGTTCCATGGCATCATGACCTACACGCGCTATGGCAAGCACTGCTATGCCATCGGCTCGAACGAGGCTGCCGCCCGCATGTCGGGCATCAATGTCAGCCATCACAAGGTCCTGGTCTACGTCATCGCGGGCGGTCTGGCCGCCCTTGCCGCCATCGTGCTGTCATCAAAAAACCTGACCGCGCAGGCCGGGATGGGGGTGATGTACGAACTCGATGCCATCGCCATGGCCGTCATCGGTGGCGTCTCGCTGCAGGGCGGGCGCGGCTCCATCCTCGGCACCGTGCTTGGCGCGCTCATCTTCGGCGTCATTATCTCGGGCTTCACCTTCCTCAAGCTCGACGCCTACTATCAGGAAATGGTCAAGGGCGTCATCATCGTGGGTGCCGTCGTGCTCGACCAGTGGCGACAACAGCGGGGGGCACGGGCATGACCGATCTGGTTCTGGAAACGCGCGGCCTGACCAAACGCTATGGCGGTGTGCATGCGCTGGAGGATGCTGATTTCGTGCTGCACGCGGGCGAACATGTGGCTGTCGTCGGCGATAACGGTGCGGGCAAATC
>JAAFHS010000411.1 GCA_013298485.1 Rhodobacterales bacterium | reverse complement strand
CACGTGGCCTGGCGCGCGGTGATCCCGTGCGATGGTGGCGCGGTCGAGGCCGAGGTGTTCATGGCACCAGGGCGACATCTGGTGAGCTATCCGCTGCGGGGGGGCGCTTTGCGCAATATCGTGGCGGTCGAGGCGCGGGGCGATTGGGCGGCGGAAGGCTGGTCGCATCATGATGATCCGGCGCATCTGCGCGCGGCGTTCAGCGGTGTCGCGCCGCGCGTGCAGGGCTGGCTGGACCAGGTGCAGGACACCGGCCTGTGGGGCCTGTTCCGGCATCCGGTGGCAAAGCGCTGGCATGGCGATGGGATGGCGCTGCTGGGCGATGCGGCGCACCCGACACTGCCGTTTCTGGCGCAAGGCGCGAACATGGCGCTGGAGGATGCCTGGGTTCTGGCGGCGGCACTGGCGGGGCATGACGGGCTGGATGCGGGCCTTGCGGCCTATCAGGCGGCGCGGCTGCCGCGTGTGACCCGGATTGTGGAAGCGGCAAACCGCAATGCGCGCGTCTATCATGCGCGGGGCCTGCGGCGGTTTGCGGTGCAGGGGGCAATGCGGGTGGCAGGGCTGGTTGCGCCGTCATGGCCACTGCGACGGTTCGACTGGCTTTACGGGGAAGATGTGACCAAGGGCTGACCCCTTCCTCTGTTTACAACTATCCCACGGGGGTCCGGGGGTGTGAAACCCCCGGCGCTTGCCACAGGCACCGCCCTCAGGCAGCAAGCTCCACCCAGACCGGCACGTGATCGGAGGGCTTGTCGCCCGCGCGCACCTCACGGTCGATCCTGGCCTCCACCAGCAGATCGGCGGCCTGCGGAGACAACAGCAGATGGTCGATGCGGATGCCGTTGTTCCGCTCCCACGCACCGGCCTGATAATCCCAGAAGGAATAATGGCCCGGCCCCT
This sequence comes from Rhodobacterales bacterium, assembly GCA_013298485.1. Classification (GTDB taxonomy): domain Bacteria; phylum Pseudomonadota; class Alphaproteobacteria; order Rhodobacterales; family Rhodobacteraceae; genus JAAFHS01. The sequence goes on along the minus strand of JAAFHS010000411.1, from coordinate 2,390 downwards.
GTTCACGGGCGCGGAAGGCATCGGTCAGACCGAGGTTGAGCATGCGGCGGAAGGCTGCGCGCGTGTCGGGCAGATAAAGCGCATCCTCGGTCCATGCGGCGGGCTTGGCGGCATCCATCGCCTGCGGGATCACGTTATAGTCGCCAAGGCAGACAAAGGGTTCCTCTAAGATGAGGAGGGCGCGGATGCGGTCCTCCATCCGGGCCATCCAGGCCAGTTTGTAGTCGTATTTCGGCCCCGGTGCGGGGTTGCCATTGGGCAGATAGAGGCCGCAGATGCGGATGGGGCGCGCGGCCATCACGGTGGCCTCGATCCAGCGGGCCTGTTCGTCGGCGGCGTCACCGGGCAGGCCGCGGGTCACATCCTCCAAGGGCAGGCGCGACAGGATGGCGACGCCGTTGAAGCCTTTCTGGCCATGCGTTTCGACATGGTAGCCCATGTCTTCGAACATTTCGCGCGGGAAGGCATCGTCCTGCGATTTGATTTCCTGCAGGCAGACGACATCGGGTTTTGCGTCTGCCAGCCAGCGTGGCAGGGCGTCGATCCGCGCCTTGATGCCGTTGATGTTGAAGGTTGCCAGTTTCATGCGCGCATCCCTGCCCAAAGCCTGCCCTTTGTAGGGCGGGGTGCCGCCGATGTGCAAGGGTGCCGGGTGGCGCCGGGGCGGCGGTCTGGTCATGGTCGCGCCCGATGCAAGGGAGCGGTCATGGCTTATCTGCAATTCGGGGTGCCACTTCTGCTGATCCTGTGGCTGGCGATCTGGCCGCTGCCGGGGCGGGCGCGCTGGGTGCATGCAGCACTGGTGGCGGGTCTGATCGTGGTTGTGGCGCTGTTTGCCCAGTGGCTGTGGCCGAGCGCGTTCGCGCCCTATGTGCTGCTGGGGCTGGTGCTGCTGGCGGCGCTGGCGGGCCGCAGGCGGGCGCTGCCGCGCGGGCAGGTGCGGCTGTGGCCGGGTGTGCTGGCGGGGATGGTGGCGCTGGCGGCCTGGACCGGGGTGGGGTTCGGCGTGCAGGCGCGGCTGCGCCCGGCGGCGGTGACGGAGCTTGCAATGCCGCTGGCGGGCAGCGCGCTGGTGACGCAAGGCGGGCGGCACCGCAGCATCAATGCGCATCTGGCGGTGCTGGACCGCGATACACCCAGTCTGTCGGGCTGGCGCGGGCAGGCGCATGGCGTGACGCTGGTGCCGGTGGATGTCTGGGGGCGCGCGGTTGCGGGACCTGTGGATGTGCTGGCGCCCTGCGCGGGCCGTATCGCAGACCATGGGACGGATGAGCGCTTGGGGGCCTATGTGGTGCTGGATTGCGCAGGCATCGAGGTGGTGCTGTCGGGGGTGGATGCGGTGACGGTGGAGGGGACGGTCGCGGCCGGCGATCCGTTGGGGCGGGGTGCGGGTGTGGTGATCCATGCGCAGACGCCGGGAACAGCGCAGCATCCGTTTTCGGGCGATCCGTTGTGGATCGGGCTGGAGGGCGTATTTCCGGTGCGGGGCATGGTGCTGCGGGGGTAAAATTGACGGCTGTCAATTTTCAACATTATGTAATAAAATCATAATACTAAAAAGTTATCCACAGGGTAATTTCATACATTTTTAACCTTTTGTGATCGGGGCGAAAGTGCGGGTTTCGCCCGCCCCGCATGTCGCCGCAGATGGGGGCGGAACCCCGGGCGCAAGCCCCCTGTCCCTTACGCCGACATCTGCAGGGGTTGCACAGCGGCGCTGAGCCAGAGCGCGTCGAGGCGGCGCAGTTCGGCCGCATCGAAGCGGGCGAGGTCATCCCAGTAGCGCCCCGTAGGGGTGTCATAGCCCAGGGCCGCCTCGCGCGCCTGTGCGGCGGCGACGCGGGTCAGATCGAACGGGGCGGGTGCGGCCGTGGCCAGTGCCGCGGGTGTGGCGCGGGGAAAGATCAGGCGGCTTGGCCCCTGCGAGAGGTTCACCATCGTGCATCCCTGCAGGGCCGCGTGGATCATCAGGCGGGCGGATTTCGCCTCGAGCGATTGGAGCGTGATATCGGGGCGCAGGGGATCGGCGGTGCCATGGCCGTAGAAATGCGTGGCCCCCCGGCGGGGATAGTGCATGTCGCAGCCCATCACGGCGATGACGCGGGGGCGGTGGGTGTGCAGCGCCCAGTAGCAGGCGGTGAAGGCCATGGTGCCCCCGGCATAGACAAAGCCGCCAGAGGCATTCTGGGCGGGGACGAAATCATCCTGCGTGATCAGGCGCTGATGGCCCTGCGGCGCGGGGCGGCGGTCGACGGGAAAGTCGAAAGGATGGATCAGCGCATCCCAGTCGGGGCGGACCTGCCAGGCGTTGTTGATGGCCAGCACATGATCGAAGGGCGCGCGCGGCCAATCGCGGGCCTGCATGACATCGGGGCCGGAGCCGAGGATCA
>JAAFHS010000410.1 GCA_013298485.1 Rhodobacterales bacterium | reverse complement strand
CACGCAGGCCCACACGCCCCCGCACAAGACCCGACCGCGCGATGCGGCGGGCAAGCGCGCGCAGGCCCCAGGCGGCGAAGGCCAGCACGACCAGTGCGCCCACCACCCCGCCTGCTGCACCAAGGGCGAGCTTCCAGGTGCCCGAAAACATCACCGCGCCCCCGATCAGCAGCAGGGTCAGTGCGGAGATTGCCATCAGATGCCGCAAGCGTGGCCAGCCCGCCCCGCGTGCATCGCCCCGGTAGAGCGCCGCCGCGCGCACCTTTTCAGACCGCGCAAGCGGCCAGAGGGTGAACAGAAACGCGGTGATCACACCGTAAAACGCGGCCTCCGACAGTGGCATGGGGTAGAGGGCGATGTCGGCGGGAAAGGGCAGGGCCGCCTCGATCACGCTTGCAAACAGCATCGGCACGCCTGCGCCCAGCAGCAGGCCCAGCATGACGCCAAGGGCCGACAGCACGCCGATCTGCAACAGATAGGTGCGAAAGATCGTGGCGCTGTCGGCCCCCAGGGTTTTCAGCGTGGCGATGGTCGCGGTCTTGCCATCCAGATAGGCGCGCACGGCCGCGGAAATGCCGACCCCGCCCACGGCAAGGCCCGCCAGCCCGACCAGGATCAGGAAGGATCCGATCCGGTCTACGAAGCGTTCGATCCCCGGCGCGGCCTGCCGGCTGTCGGCCCAGCGCAGTCCGGTGTCGCGGAAGGCGGCCACGGCCTCATCCTCCAGCACGGCCAGATCGCTGCCGGGGGGCAGCGCCAGGCGATAGCGCGTCTCATAAAGCGAGCCGGGCCCGATCAGGCCGCTGTCGGCCAGCGCATCGGTGCGCACAATCGTGCGCGGGCCGAGTGTAAAGCCGCCACCTGCCGAATCGGGTTCGCGCAGAAGGATCGCGGCCAGGCGGAATTCCGTGGCCCCCAGCCGGAAGGCATCACCGGGCGCAAGGCCCAGCCGGTCCACCAGCACGCGGTCCATCACCGCACCGGGGCGGCCGTCCTGCAGGGCGAACGCATCCGCCAGCGGCATGGCGGGTTCCAGCATCACGGCGCCTGTCAGTGGATAGGCGTCATCCACCGCCTTGATCTGCGTCAGCGCGCGGTCTTCCGCATCGCCCGCCCCCACCACGGCCATGGACCGGAAATCGACAATCTCACTGGTGCGCGTGGCCACGCGGTCCATGAAGGCGCGTTCTTCGGGCGTGGCAAAGCGGTAGGTGAATTCCATCTGCGCATCGCCGCCCAGGATCACAGCACCTTGCGTCGCAAGCCCGTTTTCAATCGCCGACCGCACGATGCCCACGCCCGCAATGGCCGCAACGCCAAGGGCGAGGCAGGCCAGAAACACGCGGAACCCCTGCAGTCCACCGCGCAATTCGCGGCGGGCAAAGCGGGCGGCGAGCGGGAAGCTCATTCCGCAGCCTCGCGCAGATCGCCCGTGTCGGAGGCGATCCGCCCGTCGACCATGCGCACGGTGCGGTCGCAGTGCGCCGCCAGATCGGGCGCATGGGTGACAAGGATCAGCGTTGCACCATGCCGGTCGCGCAGGCCGAACAGCAGATCCATGATCGCCTGCCCGTTCACCCCGTCCAGATTGCCGGTGGGTTCATCGGCGAGCAAGATCGCCGGGCGCGGAGCCGCCGCACGCGCCAGTGCCACGCGCTGCTGCTCGCCCCCCGACATCTGGCGCGGATAATGGTGCATGCGCGCCGCCAGACCCACGGCCCCCAACTCATCCTCGGCCCGCGCAAACGCATCGCGCACGCCCGCGAGTTCCAGCGGCACGGCCACGTTTTCCAATGCTGTCATCGTCGGGATCAGGTGGAAAGACTGGAACACCACCCCCATATTCCCGCGACGGAACCTTGCAAGGGCATCCTCATCCATGCGCGTCAGATCCTGCCCCAACGCCCGCACATCGCCGCCCGTCGCGCGTTCCAATCCGCCCATCAGCATCAGCAGCGATGATTTGCCCGACCCCGATGGCCCCACCAGGCCCAATGTCTCGCCCCGCTGGACAGTCAGGTCGATCCCCTTCAGGATTTCCACGGGGCCCGCGTTCCCCGCCAGCGTCAAACGCGCCGCTTTCAGTGCCAGAACAGGATCAGCCATGCCGTTTTCTTCCTTTTTCGCGCGTCACACTGGATATGGCGCAATCCGTGCGCTCCGCAACGTCGCAATTGCATTCACTTTTACGACATCCATGGCGGCGGCAGAACCCGTCACCATCGTGGCCCTGGGCGACAGTCTGACGGCGGGTTACGGCCTGCAGCAGGAAGATGGTTTCGTGCCCCAGTTGCAGGCCTGGCTGGACGGGCAGGGGGCGGATGCCGTGGTGCTGAATGCGGGCGTGTCGGGCGATACGACGGCGGGGGGGGCCTCGCGTCTCGGCTGGGCGCTGACGCCCGCGACCGATGCGCTGATCGTCAATCTTGGCGGCAACGACATGCTGCGCGGCATCGATCCGGGCGAGGTGCGCGCCAATCTGGAACAGATCATGGCGCAGGCGCAGGCCAAGGGATTGCCGATCCTGCTGGTGGGGCTGCGCGCACCTGGGAATTACGGGGCCGATTACAAGGCGGCGTTCGACGCCGTCTACCCGGCACTTGCCGAAAAATATGATGCCGTGTTTGTCCTGAATTACTTCATCCCGCTGATCGATCAGGAAAAGGCGCTGCTCGACCCCGCCCTGATGCAACTCGATGGCATCCACCCCAACAAGCGCGGCGTCGCTGTGGCGGTGGCCGCCTTGGGGCCGAAGGTGATGGAACTGATCGGCCGCGTCGGCAGCTGATCTATTTCAGCGCGACCCACCCCGCCACACCCGCCAGTGCCAGCGCCAGCAGGCGCCGCACCACAACGGCCCGCCCCGGCACCTGCAGCCAGTCCCGCGCCGTGCCCGCACCCGTCACGATCAAGGCATGGATCGCCGTGGCCACGCCGACATAGATCGCGGTCAGCACCAGCGTATCGGCCAGCTGACGGCCCCCCGGCAGAAATCCTGGCAGGACGGTGACATAGAACACGAAGGCCTTGGGGTTCAGCACATTCGTCACCAGCCCGCGCCGGAATGCGGCGGCAAGCGACGTCACGGCGGCCTCGTCCGGCGGGTCATCCGCCGCGCGCCACGCGTCCCATGCCAGCCATAGCAGATACGCGACCCCCGCCCAGCGCAGCGCCGCATAGGCCGCGGGCGAGGTGGCAATCACGGCAGCCAACCCCAGCGCCGCAGTCGCCCCGATGACCGCCAGACCCAGCGCCACGCCCGCCACGGCCGCATAGCCTGTGCGCCGCCCGTCG
>JAAFHS010000041.1 GCA_013298485.1 Rhodobacterales bacterium | reverse complement strand
CTTGGGGCGGAAGGCATCGGATGCGGTATCGGTGGCGGCAAAACGGAAGAAGCCTTGCGCGGACATGTAGCTGCCGGTGAAGAGCGCGCCGATCACGAGGAAGAGAAAGTTCTGGCTGTAAAGCCCATAGGCGCTGATCGCGGCCCCGAGCGCGCCGCCGATGGTGCCCGCGACAAATCCCGCACGCCGCCCGAAGCGCGCCATCAGCGCGGAAAGGGGTGTGGCTGACAGCATGGAGCCCAGCACCATCGCGGTGATGGGCAGCGTGGCCCAGCAGGGATTGGGCGACAGAGAGGTGCCCGCCAGGCCCGCGACGGTGAACATCATCGGCAGTTGCGCGCCGATCACGGACTGGGCTGCGACAAGGACGGCGACATTGCGCAGGGCGGCGCGGTCATCGGGTTCTGGGGATGTGGTGCTCATGCATCAGGGGTAGGACGGGGAAGATGCCGCCACAAGGGCGAAATCTGTCACCGAAACAATTTCGCGCGCCGCGCCGCCGTTACGGAATGATGCGGGTGTATTTCGACCCGCCCAGCGTGGCCCCGGCGATCAGGCCCTGCTGGCCGAACACAAGGGCGATGACGGGGCTGATCTCGGTGGTTTCCTTGCCAAGGCTGGCACCTTGTTCGGGGGTGGCATAGCGCACATCGGCATTGGCGGCCCAGCCTTGCGAGCGGCGGAACGTGCCAAGCGCATCCTCGGTCATGAAGAACAGGGCATGGGCATATTGCTGCGCGCCGATCTGCAGGCCGAAGGTGGCGCGGGTCACGGAATAATAATCGACCGTCACATCGCGGATGCGCAAGGCCCCGCGCCCGTAGGATCCGCCAAAGCCAAAGCCCGCCTCGGTGATGAGCGGCATGTAAAGGACACCCGCCGCGCGGTTGGCAAGGTCGATGGTGCCGGGATACTGGCCATTAAGGTAATCGCGTGTGGCATCGACACGGGCGTCGATACGGGCGGCACCATCACCGCCGACACCGTTGCCGCATGCCGATAGCGCGAGCGCGCCGCTGCCGATCAGGAATGTGCGCCGTGTGGTTGCCATGATCCGCCCCTTTTTGCCTCTGGTGCAGGTCTCTGATGGACCTTTCAGAGGCAGAATAGCGGGGTTTTTCGGCCTTGTCACGCCCGCTACAACATATGGGCTGCGCTTTGCCGAAAGCTGCTACATGCCGCGCAGCATGGCCGCGACGCGGGGGGCGAAATAGGTGAGAATCCCATCGCAGCCCGCGCGTTTGAAGCCGAGCAGACTTTCCATCATCGCGCGGTCGACGTCGATCCAGCCGTTGGCGCTGGCGGCCATGATCATCGCGTATTCGCCGGACACCTGATAGGCATAGGTGGGTGCGCCGAACGTGTCTTTGACGCGGCGGCAGATGTCAAGATAGGGCATGCCGGGTTTGACCATCACCATATCGGCCCCTTCGCGCAGGTCACGCTCCACCAGACGCAGCGCCTCGTCACTGTTGCCGGGGTGCATCTGGTAGGTCAGCTTGTCGCCCTTCAGCGCCCCGGACGCGCCCACGGCATCGCGGAACGGACCGTAGAAGGCTGAGGCATATTTGGCGGCATAAGACAGGATCGCCACATCATGGTGGCCCGCCATCTCCAACGCCGAGCGCATGGCACCGATGCGGCCATCCATCATGTCGGAGGGGCCGAGGATATCAGCCCCGGCCTCGGCCTGGGCGAGGGTCATCTTGACGAGCGCCTCTACCGATTCGTCGTTCAGGATGATGCCATCGCGGACCAGCCCGTCATGGCCGTGGATGTTGTAGGGGTCGAGCGCCACATCGGTCATCACGGCCAGATCGGGTACGGCGGCCTTGATCGCGCGGATCGCGCGATTGGCGAGGTTGTCGGGATTCCATGCCTCGGCACAATCGGCGGTTTTCAGGGCGGGGTCGGTATAGGGAAAGAGGCAGATCGCGGGAATCCCAAGGGTTGCGGCCTGTTCGGCGGCGCGCAGGATGCCGTCAATCGACAGGCGGTTCACGCCCGGCATCGAGGGGATGGGTTCGCTGATCCCCGCCCCGTCGCGCACGAACATCGGCCAGATCAGATCGCCCACGCCCAGCGTTGCCTCTTGCGTCAGGGCGCGCAGGGCGGGGGTCCGGCGCATCCGGCGGAACCGCGCAGCGGGGGTGGGTGCAGAGATGGGGCGCATCGGCATATGCTTTCTGGCTGGCGGTGGTGCGACCGAAGGCAGACGAACCGGGGCCTTTGATCGGGGGGGGGTTGCGAAATCTGTCCTTGCCTGCCATGGAAAGAGCCGCGCCTCAAGCCTGTCAATCGGCGCGCCTTGCAAGGAGCCTGTCTGTTGGAGTGGTACCAGACACTTTTCGAAGTGATCGACACCCGATCTTTTTCAAGTCTTTGGTACTGGATTGGGATCGTGGTTCTGTGGTCATCGGCAAGCAATTGGATTCTGGGCGTGCCCTTCGACATGGTGATGCGCGCGCGCAGGCATGGCGGCGGGTTGTCCGATGACATGGAAACGCTGACGCATATCAACGCAAAGCGCCTGCTGTACATTGCGCGCACCGCTGGTGTGTTTTTGACGGCCTTCATGGCCTTTTTTCTGACATTTCTGGCCATCTGCGCCATCTACTACCGGATCGAACTGGCGCAGGCGGTGTTGTTCATGGCGCTGCCAATGACATTGGTCGGCCTCTTGATGCTGCGCACGGCAAAACTGATTGAGGCGGAAGGCAGCCGTGGTGATGCTCTGATCCGTCGCATCATGCGCTGTCGCTATTCGGTGCAGATCGTCGGCATGCTGTCCATCATGGCCACGTCGTTGTTTGGCATGTATCATAACCTTGCGACGGCGACTTTTCCCTTTTGAGGATGGGGTTGACGCCAGGGCGGCGGGGCGTATGTGACGCCGGACCATGGTAAGACAATCACCGATCATTTTAGGCGGCGCACCCGAAGGCTTTGACGCAAGCCTTGTCGCGCGGGAATTGGCACGGGGCGCGCCTGTGATCCATATCGCACGCGATGACAAACGCGCGGCGGCGATGCGGGCGGCACTTGCGGTGCTGGCGCCGGGGGTCGTGGTGATCGACCTGCCCGCCTGGGATTGCCTGCCCTATGACCGGATGTCGCCGAACCCCGCGATTTCAGCGCGGCGGATGGCCACACTGGCGGCCCTGGCGCAAGGCGCGGTGCCGGGGGCCTTTGTGGTGCTGACGACCCTTTCGGCGGCGATGCAGCGGGTGCCTGCGCGCGATGTGCTGCGGAGCGCTGCATTTTCGGCGCGGGTCGGGGATCGCAGCGACCTTGAGGGCTTGAAGCAGTTTCTGGGACGGATGGGGTTTTCGCCCGTGTCCACGGTGACGGAACCGGGGGATTTCGCAATCCGGGGGGGTATCATCGATCTGTGGCCGCCGGGCGAACGCGGGCCGATCCGCCTGGATTTCTTTGGCGATGTGCTGGACGGGGCGCGGCGGTTTGATGCGGAAACGCAGCGGACGGTGGAAAAGCTGGGTGCCATCGAGTTTGCGCCGATGTCAGAGGTTATTCTGGACGAAGGCGCGATCACGCGGTTCCGGCAGAACTACCGGGCGGAATTCGGCGCGGGCGGATCGGACGATCCGTTGTACGAGGCGGTAAGTGCAGGGCGCAAGCATCAGGGGATGGAACACTGGCTGCCGTTCTTTCATGCGCGGCTGGAGACGATCTTTGACTATCTGCCGGATGCGGCGGTGATGCTGGATGATGCGGTGACACCGGCGCGCCTGTCGCGATGGGAGGGGATTGCGGATCAGTACGATGCGCGGCGCGAGGCGATGGTGGCCAAGGGGCGGCTGGATACGGTGTATAAGCCGGTGGAGCCGGGATTGCTGTATCTGGACGAGGCGGCGTGGGATGCCAGCGTGGCGGGGCATAGGGTGATCCAGCTGTCACCCTTGCCACAATCGCCGGGACCCGGGGTTCTGGACGCGGGCGGGCGGATCGGGCGCAGTTTCGCACCGGAGCGGCAGCAAGAGAAAATAAGTCTTTTTAGTGCATTGGCAGATCATCTTCGGGTTTTACTTGAACAACGGCAGGTTGTGATTGCCAGCTGGTCGGATGGCGCGCGGGAACGTCTGCAGGGGCTGCTGGCCGATCAGGGGGTGACGGGGACGCACCTCGTGCGTGATATCTGTGACGTGCCGGAGGGCCGGGGCGGCGTCTATCTGATGGTCTGGGCGCTGGAGGCGGGATTTACCGCGCCGGGTCTTGCGGTGATTTCGGAACAGGATGTGCTCGGCGACCGGCTGGTGACCAAACCAAAGCGGCGGCGGAAGGCCGAGAACTTTCTGCGCGAAGTTGATACGCTGACGCCGGGCGATCTGGTGGTGCATGTCGAACATGGGGTGGGGCGTTATCTGGGGTTGGAGACGATCAACGCACTGGGGGCACCCCATGCCTGCGTCGCATTGGAATATGCCGAGAACGCAAAGCTTTACCTGCCGGTGGAGAACATCGAACTCCTCAGCCGTTACGGTCATGAGGAAGGCTTGCTTGACCGTCTTGGCGGGGGGGCGTGGCAGGCCAAGAAGGCGAAGCTGAAGGCGCGCATCCGCGAGATTGCGGATCGCCTGATGCGGATTGCGGCGGAACGCGCCTTGCGCACGGCCCCGGTGTTCGAGGCCCCGCATTCGATCTGGGAGGCGTTCGCGGCGCGCTTTCCCTATCAGGAGACGGATGACCAGCTGTCGGCAATCGGCGATGTGATTGCGGATCTGGAGAAAGGCTCGCCCATGGACCGCCTGATCGTGGGGGATGTGGGGTTTGGCAAGACCGAAGTTGCGATGCGCGCGGCGTTTGTGGCGGCGCTGTCTGGCAAACAGGTGGCGGTAGTCTGCCCCACGACGCTGCTGGCGCGGCAGCATTACCGCAGCTTTGCTGAACGGTTCCGGGGCTTTCCGATCACTGTCAGACCCTTGTCGCGGTTTGTCAGAACGAAGGACGCGAATGCGACGCGCGACGGGTTGGCGGATGGCAGTGTTGATATCTGCATCGGCACGCATGCCCTGCTGGCCAAGGGGGTGCGCGTCAAGAACCTTGGCCTGCTGGTGATTGATGAGGAGCAGCATTTCGGCGTGCAGCACAAGGAACGGCTGAAGGAGATGCGGTCAGAGGTGCATGTGCTGACCCTGACGGCGACGCCGATCCCGCGCACCTTGCAGTTGAGCCTGACAGGGGTGCGGGACCTGTCCATTATTGCAACCCCGCCAGTGGATCGTCTGGCGATCCGGACCTATGTGGGCGAGTTTGATACAGTGACGATCCGCGAGGCGCTGCTGCGCGAGCGGTTCCGGGGCGGGCAGTCGTTTTATGTGGTGCCACGCATCAGTGATCTGCATGTGGTAGAGGATTTCCTGAAAACCCATGTGCCCGAGGTGTCTTATACGGTCGCGCATGGCCAGATGGCGGCAGGTGATCTGGATGACCGGATGAACCAGTTCTATGACGGCAAGTACGACGTGCTGCTGGCGACAACGATTGTGGAATCGGGTCTAGATATTCCGACCGCCAACACGATGATCATCCACCGGGCGGATATGTTCGGGCTCAGCCAGCTCTATCAGATCAGGGGCCGGGTGGGGCGGGCGAAGACGCGGGCCTATTGTTACCTGACGACCAAGCCGCGCGCGCCCCTGACGCCGCAGGCGACAAAACGGCTGCGCCTGCTCGCGTCGATGGACAGTCTGGGGGCGGGGTTCAATCTGGCGTCCCATGACCTTGATCTGCGGGGTGCGGGGAACCTGCTGGGCGAGGAACAGTCAGGCCATATCAAGGAAGTGGGATACGAGTTGTACCAGCAAATGCTGGAGGAGACGATTGCCAAGATCAGGTCAGGCGAGATTGGGGGCCTGGCGCAGGTGGATGATGCCTGGGCACCGACGATCAATCTGGGGGTGCCCGTCCTGATCCCTGAGGAGTACGTTGTCGATCTGGATGTGCGGCTGGGGCTGTACCGGCGGTTGTCGGGCCTGACGACCAAGGTGGAGCTGGAGGGGTTCGCGGCGGAATTGATCGACCGGTTCGGGCCGTTGCCGCGCGAAGTGAACACGCTGCTGCTGATCGTGCGGATCAAGGCGATGTGCAAGCGGGCGGGGATTTCACGCCTGGATGCAGGGCCGCGCGGGGCGACGGTGCAGTTTCACAACGACAAGTTCGGCAATCCGGCGGGGCTGGTGGATTTCATCAAGGCGCAAAGCCCGACGGCCCGCGTGCAGGGCAACAAGATCGTGCTGACCCGTGACTGGAATACGGAAGCCGACCGCATCAAGGGCGGCTATGCGATTGCCAAGGATCTGGCGGAAAAGATTGTGCGGCCCGGAAAGGCCGCACAGGTCTGATCCCGTCAATAGGTGGGCGGCATGGCGACCAGCGGGGCCGTGCCGCCGGTGCGTTCCAGATCGGCCTCGCCGTCGCGCACGCCCGCCTCTTTCGCGGCCATCTGCAGGGCGGTGACGCGGGAGACGGGTTTGTTCGGGTTGTGCTGCGGGGTGACGCCGAACATCTTGCCAAGGTCATAGATGTTGTTCATCGCGCGCATCTGCCAGGCAGGCTGCGCGCCCGTGCCGACCCAGCAGCGACACAGGAAGTAATGCTCCACCGCGGCCATCATGGCATCATCGGAATCGATCAGGTTCGGCGGCCAGGATGACAGGGGCGGGTTGCCGTTCCACCCGGCATTGCGGACCTGATAGAGGTCGGTCTTCAATTGACAGGACAGTTGCGGATCGGTGAGGGGGGCGCGATAGGTGCGCCATGCGGCAAGAAGCTGATTGAGACGTGCGGTCTGTTCGCCAATGGACGGCATCTGTATTCTCCATGAAAAAAGGCAGGCGTTGAATGCAGTCAGTCTGCCACAGATCAGGCGTTTTGCAAGTGTTGAAGATCGCGCAGAAGTTGCGTCTGTCAGCGCGGGCGCAGAACCGGCATCATGCAAAGGGCAAGGGCGATGCAGATCGTGGCACCGATGGCGAGCGGGCCGGGGGTGCCATCAAAGAACAGGCCGAGGGGTGCGGAAATCGCCGTTGCGGCGACGGTGGGCACGTCCAGAATGACGGATGCGGCCAGTCCCGCGATATGACCAAGCGGTTCCATCGCGATGGCGTTGAGGTTGCCGATGGTCATCCCGGCCATGGCAAACACGGCAACGATCCAGAGAAACGTGCCGGGGAAGTACCAGCCTGCAGGCCACAGACGTGCATAGGTCATGATGGCCACAAACGCCGATATGGTCAGGACGACGAGGAACACCATGCGCACGACGCGGTGCATGCCAAGACGGCGCACGAGAAGCGCATTGGTCAGGCTGGCCCCTGCAGAGAACAGCGCGATGAGGGCGAACCAGGCGGGGAAGGTTGCCGCCCGATCAAAAGTCTTTTCGAACAGGGGCTGGACGGTCGACAGGGTGCCGAACAGGATGCCGAAGACCATGGTCTGCGCAAAGATCGAGGCAAGTGCGACGCGGGTTGTCAGCACGGTGCGCACACCTGCGAGATATGTGCTCCATTGCAAGGGGCGGCGCGCCGTCACGGGCAGGGTTTCAGGCTGGCGGATGGCGAGCCATGTGCCCGCGATGAGGGCAAAAATCAGAAAGGTCCAGAACACGCCGCGCCAGCCGTAGCCCGCGATCACCATGGCGCCCATGGCGGGGGCGGCAGCGGGCACGATCATGAAGACCATCATGACGAACGACATGATCTGGGCCATCTGGCGCCCCGAAAACATGTCGCGAATGAGCGCGATGGAGGCGACGCGGGGGGCGGCGGCCCCAAGGCCCATGATGATCCGCGCGGCGAGCAGGGTTTCCAGCGACCAGGCATTGGCCGCGAGCGCGCCACCGGCCATGAACAGGGCAAGGCCCCACAGGATGGTGGTCTTGCGCCCGAACCGGTCGGCGAGCGGGCCGACGATGAAGGTGCCGATCCCCATGCCGAAGACAAAGCTGGAGATGACAAGACCCGCGCGGTCGGGATCGGCGGGTGTGAACGCCGCCGCGATTGCGGGCATGGCAGGCAGCATCGCATCTATCGCAAGGGCGATGATGGAGAACAGCATGGCCATCAGCGCGATGAATTCGATCCGGCCAAGGGCGGGTTTGGCGGCAAGGATCGGGGTATCGGTCACGGGGCGGTCTTTCGGTTGAAGAACAGGACTGCGGCGATGGCGATCACGGCCAGTTCAATGATGAAGGTCCAGTGCAGGATGAATGACAGCACCCAGTTGGCCTGCGTGGCAGGCACGATGATGAGCGTGTAAAGGTGATCGGACAAAGGCCAGAACCACATGATGCCGCCTGCATGTGTGTCCAGCACGATGTGAACGAGCACGGCGGCGAGGAATATGAGGCCCGCATTGCGGGCGGGTTTGCCCAACCACGGCAGGATCAGCGCGGCCAGGATCAGCCAGAAACCGGGGGCGTGGACCCAGTATTTGTGGTGATGGATGGCACCATGATCGACGAACAGGAACCAGATCATGTCGAAATCCGGGAACACCGATCCGATCAGCGCAGCCCAGAGCAGCGGACCCTTTGTCACGCCACTGGCGCGGGCTGTGACATAGCCCGCAGGCAGATGCGCGATCAGCATTATTGCCCGGCCAGTTCGGTCATGACCTGTTCCCACAGGTGCGGCGGCTGGGCACCGGAGAGGACGTACTGGTTGGCAATGATGAAGGTGGGCACGGCATTGATGCCACGCTCCCGCGCATGGGTGTCGCGGGCGCGGATGGCGTCGCGGTCTGCGTCGCTGGCCAAGAGGCGGGCGGTGACGGCGCGGTCGAGGCCCGTCTCGGCGGCGATGTCGGCCAGGGTTTCGGGGTCACCGATATCGCGGGCGTCGCGCCAGTAGGCACGCATCAGGGCGGCCTTCATCAGGGTCTGACGCCCCTCAAGCCCCGCCCAGTGGATCAGGCGGTGCGCATCCAGTGTGTTCGGGATGCGGGGGATGTTTGCAAAGTCGATCTGCAGGCCTGCCTCGCGTGCCGCATCCTCGACCCGTGCATAGATCTGCGCGGCCTTTTCCCGGCCGCCGAACTTTGCCTCAAGATAGCTTGCGCGGTCCATCCCGCCCGCGGGCATGTCGGGGTTCAGCTGGAAGGGGTGCCATTCAATCTCGAACGGGTGATCGCCTGCGGCCTCAAGCGCGCGGTCAAGATGGGCCTTGCCGATGTAGCACCAGGGGCAGACGGGATCGGAAAAGATATCAAGGCGGATCATGGCAGCGGCTTTCGGCAGGGGATGAGGCAGACCTACGCGGCCCCTGTGACCGTTGCAAGACAGGTTTGCTTGGGTTAGCCCTGCAGCATGTCATCCGATCCGAAGAACCTGATCCGCATTGCCCGTGACGGTGGGGCCGAGGCGCCGGTGGAGCCGCTGAACCTGGGCGAGCGGGTGCGGTCTTTGCGGCGCGCGCGGGGCTGGACGCTGGAGCAGGCGGCGGGGCAGGCGGGGCTGGCGCGATCGACATTGTCAAAGATCGAGAACGGGCAGATGTCGCCGACCTATGAGGCGCTGAAAAAGCTGGCGGGCGGCCTCGCGATTTCGGTGCCGCAACTGTTCACGGCCCCGTCGCGCGGGCAGGTGTCGGGGCGGATGGCGGTGACGAAAGTGGGCGAGGGGCAGGGGCATGCGACCACGACCTATGAGCATGAGTTGCTGGCAGGATCGCTGTCGAAAAAGCAGATGCTGCCCTACCGCGCGCGGATCAGGGCGCGGGACATTGCGGAATTCGACGGCTGGGTGCGCCATGACGGCGAGGAGTTTCTGTTCGTGCTGACAGGTGTCGTGCGGCTGTTCACGGAGTTTTATGCGCCCGTCGATCTGCGGCGCGGGGATAGTGCCTATTACGATGCCTCGATGGGGCATAACGTGGTCAGCCTGTCGGAGGAAGATGCCACGATCCTGTGGGTGACGTCGCTGGCGTGAGGCGTTTCGGGAAAAAATTGACGGCTGTCAATTTTCGAATATTATCAATGAATTCAATTGCTTGATCTTTTAAAAAGGGGCTATTTTAGGCTTTTGTTAACATTTGGCGCGCAAGACAAAGCGCGGGTTTTTTGGCAGATTGGAGAGGCATGGTCTGCTGCCCCACGCCCCTTGACCAACGGCTTTCAGCCTTGCGGGCAATGAAACCGATGGTCCTTCCACAGGAAGGCCCATCAGACGGTTTCAAAGAGAAGGTTTATTAGCGGTGCGGTTCGCGCATCGCCTTGTTCAAACGTCGTCCGGCGGGCCGTGGATATCAGAACGTGTTCTGCACCGCGTTGGCGGTGCCGGTGATGTCCTGCCCGACGCCCGCAATCGTGTTGCAGCCTGCCAGTGCGAGAAGCGTGATCAGCGCGAGTGTCTTCATTCCTGATACCACCATACGTCGGGTTGAAAGCCGATCCAGTCACCAAAGAGCGGCACGTGTTCGGGATACTGCAATTCGCGCCGATGGGCCAGACGTGCGATTTTGGCATACCAGATCGGCACCACATAGCGGCCTGCGGTCAGGGCACGGTCCAGCGCCTCGACCGTGTCGCGGAAGGCTGCGGGATCATCCGTGGCGACCAGCCGGGCGATCAGGGCATCGACGGCAGGCGAATTGACGCCCATCCAGTTGCGCGTGCCGGGTTCGGTGACCCCCGCACTGCCCCAGTAAAGCGCCTGTTCATTGCCGGGCGAGGGCGACAGGCTGCGGATGTAATGGGTCATGTCGAAATCATAGGC
>JAAFHS010000409.1 GCA_013298485.1 Rhodobacterales bacterium | reverse complement strand
CCAGGTTTTCGACATCGCCATTGCTCTCAAACCCCTGGGTCAGGGTCACCGGCGGTGGCGTCAGGTCGATGATGTAGTTCGGCCCGTCCAGCGGGATCGGGGTGCCGTTGGGCGGGGTGACCACCACGTCGGAATCGTAGTTGCCATCCGGCGGCAGGCTGGTGCCCGGAAAGGTCACGCCCCATGTGCCATCGGGGCGGATCGTTGTGGTCTGCGTCTGGTTGCCGATGGTCACGACAACGGTATCGCCCGCAACGCCTGTACCCGTGATATCAAGATCGCGGTCGACAGTGTTGCTGGTAATCGTCTCGGTCCGGCCCGGATCATCGACCGTCGGCAGGGGGCGACCGCCACCACCGCCGCCACCACCACCACCGCCACCACCGACGCCACCGATGATCAAGCCGCCACCGACCAGGCCCGCGCCGATAGTGCCTGCACCAAGACCGCCACCCAGAAGACCGGGCAGGAACAGGCCCTGGCCCGCGGGTTCATCGCTGACCGCCACGGCCTGCGCGAAATTGTCGCCGTCGACAAAGCGCAGATCGTCAAGGACGCTGTATTTATCCCAGTCATCCGTCGCGCCATAGCTGGCAAACAGGGTGCCTTCGCCGCCTGTCAGGTCAACCGCGGTGATGTCGCCGTTCGTTGACAGATACAGCTGGTTTTCCTCGGCCCCGGCAAAGAAGCCTGCGAGTTTCACCGTGCTGCCATCGTTGAGCGTGATCAAAAGATCGCCGCCCGCGCGCTCGTAGGCCACGATGCTGTCGCGTGACAGGTTCAGCGAGATTTCGTCGCCCGACCCCATCTGAATGAAATTGCTGCCCGTATCACCGCCGACAGCACCACGTACCAAACCGCCCGCTGAATCGCGAACGGCGAAATCAATCGCCTGCACCATGATCTACTCCGCCTCAAACGCCGGATTTCAGTACCCGGCTGATTTTGCAGCCCGTTTTCGGACCATTGGCGATATCGGTAAGAGATTTATCGCTCAATTTCTAGTAGGCGCGTTCAAGGCCACGTCGCATTTTGCAAAATTTTCTCCATAATTGCGCCACAATGCTGCTTTTGTTGTGAAATTTGCCACAGTTTCATCGGCGAGATTCCACCAACTGTAGTAGGGTCTTGCCAGCGAACCGCAGGATAAATGGCGGGTTTCGATATCATGGGGCCACTGTTTGGCTTGATCCTGCGCATGATTGCGCCTTTGATCGGCATATGGTCGCGCAACCCGAAACACTGCTTTCCACCCTTTTGTCATGGATCGACCTTGGCCGTCTGAACCCCGGTGACGTGATTGATGAGGCAACGCTGGTGGCCGAATTCGCCGTGTCCCGCACCCCGGTCCGCGAGGCGCTGCTGCAATTGGAGGCGATGGGCCTGCTGCGGCGGCTGCCACGCAAGGGGGCGGTCGTGTTCCGCCCGACACTGGAGGAGTTCCTTGCAATACTCGAGGTGCATGCCCGCCTAGAAGGGCAGGCCGCAGGTCTTGCGGCGCGGCGTCTGTCAGCGCCGGGTGCCGCCGCCCTGGAAAGCATTGTGGCCCGGTGCGAGGCGCATGCGAGAGATATGGGCGATGCCGATCCGGACGGGTACTATCAGCTGAACCTGCGGTTTCACGAAACCGTTGCCATCGCGGCCGGCAATCCGTTTCTGACCGACATGATCAAGACCAATGCCCGCAAACTGCTGGCGTACTACCGGGCACGATATCGCTATGCCGGGGTGATTGCCGCCTCAGCGCGCGAACACCGGGCCATTGCGACGCTGATTGCCAATCGCGATTCAGCCGGGGCCGAGGCCTTGATGCAGCGCCATGTGCAGTTCGATCAGGTCACAGCGATGGATCTGCTGGCGGTGCTGGGTTAGCGGCCTCAAAGAACCGTGCGATGCTTTCGGCGAATGACGCTGTATCGGCCCGCCGCAATAGGGATGTCTTTGCCATGGCGATGACGTCAGGCGGCAGCTTTGGCGCAATTTCATCGACCAGCGCCGTGATAAACCCATGTGTCATTTCCGGGTGATACTGGGTCGTGAAGATATGATCCCCGATCGCAAAGCTGGCCATCGGGCAATGATCGCTTGTCGCCAGCACCCTTGCCCCCCGTGGCAAATGCGTGACCTGTTCCAGATGCGCTGCATATTGCGCCACTAGCCCTTGTTCCAGCCAGGGGTTTGGCAAAACAGTCATCTCTGCCAGACCCAGCTTCCACCCAACGGGATTGCGCCCGACCTGCCCGCCCAAGGCCAGTGCCACGGCCTGATGGCCAAAGCAGGCCGCAAAGATCGGATCCTGCCGCGCCACAAGATGCCGGATCAGGCCCATCAGGCGCGCGATCCACGGCGCATCGTCATGCACCGATGCCGGGCTGCCCCCAATCATCCAGCCGTCAAACCGCGCATCGGGTTGTGGAAACTGCCCGGCGGGTAGATCAAACGCCGTCACCTGCCAGCCCGGACGCACCTGCGCGATCAACGCTGCGAACTTTTCCCCATCACGCGGATGGCGTGCGGCAAAGGCGCTGTCATCAGTGTTGGTGACAAGAAGGGCGAGGTGCATCTTTTGCTTGCTTTGTATACTGGGTTATCGTCTAAATATACACATAACACAAAGGGCAGCAATGACAGTCTGGCACCCCACCGATGATGGCCATGCGGATCTGACCAGCCATGATGCCTTTGCCATGGGCGCGCCGCACAACACATTCGCCCGCCTGCGCCGGGACGATCCGCTACACTGGACGGAATGGGATGCGGGTGTGCCGTTCTGGTCGGTCACCCGCCACGCCGATATCCTGGCGCTGAACGGGCAGCCGGACCTGTTGTCATCGGCGCGCGGCATCCGGATGGAGGATCAGTCATACGAAGAATACCTGGCCCGGCGCACGTTTCAGGAAACCGATGCGCCCGATCACATGATGACGCGGATCAAGGTGGCGAAAGCCTTTTCAAAACCGGTTGTCGCGGCGTTTGAAGAGCAGATTCGCCTGATTTGTGTCGATATTCTGGATGATGTACTGCCGCGCGGGACATTCGATGCGACCAAGGATATCGCGCGGCAACTGCCGATGCGCATGCTGGGCCGGATCATCGGGACGCCGGATGCAGACCTGCCCTGGCTGGTGGAAAAGGGTGATGCGCTGATCGCGAATACCGACCCGGATTTCACCACCCATGTGCTGGACCGGATGACCACGGATGAATTCCGCATGATGCCGTTCAATTCGCCCGCGGGGGCGGATTTGTACGTCTATGCGCGTGACCTGATGGCGCGAAAGGCGGCAAGTGGCGAT
>JAAFHS010000408.1 GCA_013298485.1 Rhodobacterales bacterium | reverse complement strand
CTGATCGGGGATTGTGCTGCAATCGCCCCGCAGCGCAGATAATCTCCGAAGGAAAACCCACCCGGCACACCCACCACATCCACGCCTGCGGGCAGTGCCGTCTCCTTGTGCCACACCCGCGTCACATCGAACCCCGCTCGCGCAAAGGCTACGGCCAGATCACGGTCACAGTTCGACCCCGGAAAGGTGATGACGGCAGCTTTCATCGGCGCAACCCCCTTGGACAAGGCATGAATGGCCTCCGCATAGCCCAAACCCATGTCCCGTGCCAGCCCCCCATGATGCCCATTTCGCATCACCGGGTCCCGCGTTAGGTTACCCAAGACAGGAGCCGCGCCATGCCCGATACCGCTGACCTCACCCTGCGTGGCTTGCGCGTGTTCGTGGCCCTTGCCGAAGCCGGGTCTGTTGCCGCCGCCGCCGCCCGCATCGGCGGATCATCCCCCGGGGTCAGCCAGCATATCACCATGCTTGAGGCCGCCGTCGGCGCAAAACTCTTCGACCGCCGCGCCAAACCCGTGACGCTGACCCCCGCAGGCCAGTTGTTGCACACGCATGCCATGCGCATCCTCTCCGTCGTGTCCGAAGCACAGACCGAACTCGCCGAAATCAACCTCTCCAGCCTGCCAAGCCTGAACCTCGCCATCATCGACGATCTGGATGCATCTGTCACACCCGTGCTGGTCCAGGCCCTGCAGGCGCGGTTGAGCCGATGCTTTGTCCATGCCTACTCGGGCCGGTCTGACCACATCATCACGCGGCTTGAGACGCGCGCCGCTGATATTGCCGTCACCACCTTGCTGCCCGCCGATGGGCAGCGCTTCATCGCCCTGCCCATTCTGCGCGAACCCTTTGTTCTGGTCACCGCACGCGGGGCCATCGCCCCGGGGCAGGATATGCTCGCCGCATTGCAATCCCTGCCCTTCGTGCAATATTCCGACCAGATTCCCATCGGCCGCCGCATTGCCGCCCATCTGACCCGTGTCCGCATGGCCCTGCCCCGCCGCTTTGCGTTCGAGGCGACGCGGTCCGTCCTCGCCATGGTGGTTCAGACCGGCGGCTGGGCGATCACGACGCCCCTGAACATTCTGGACGCCGAACTTTTCGTGCCGCACCTCGATATCCTGCCGCTGCCCTTTGCCGGCGAGACGCGGCAGGTTCATCTTGTCGCCCGGCGCGAGGAACTCGGTCATCTGCCCGCCGACCTCGCCCGCGATTGCCGCCGCCTCGTCACACAGACCCTGATCCCCCGTTTCGCGGCCATCGCCCCCGCCTTCGCAGATGCCATCATGGTCGCTAACGATGATGTGCTGCCCTGGCTCACGTTTTGAAACGTTTCCGTGATACCCGTAGACCACTTTCATCCCGGTGATATGGTCCTTCGAAAGATCAACTCGGGGAAAATTCATGTTCAGACAGACGCTCACATGCGGGCTTTTGGCCGTCAGCGGCCTCGCCGCACCGGCCTATGCCACCGAAGACGGGACGCGCATCACGATCACCGGCGAATTCATCGACACCTGGTGCTATTTCTCCGGTGTTATGGGCAGCACGGATTCAGTTGTAGGCACTTCGCATCACACCTGTGCTACATGGTGTTCGGCAGGCGGTGTGCCCGTCGGTCTGCTGACCGAAGACGGCAAGGTCTACATGGTCTTGAAGATCGAAGGCGATACCAACAATAACGGCGGCGATACCCTGCTCAATCTCGCCAGCGATACGATCACCGCCGATGGCCTTGCCTATGAACGTGACGGGCTCAACTACATCGTGGTGGAAAAGGTTGTCAGCAACGCGGGCATCACACGCCTGTCGCACGAAGATTTCGGTGCCATCCCCCCCTTCGCCGTGCCGGAGCCGAAAGAATGACCATGGGCAATCACATGAAAACCGCAGCAGTTCTCCTGACTGTTCTGGCCACCCCCTCCTTCGCGCAGGATTTCTCCGCCGGGTCCGAAGCCAAATCCTGGAATCTTTACTCCGAAGTGCCCGCGCGGTTCGATGCGACCGTGGTTGATCTGATGTGCAACATGACCGGCGATTGTCCCGCCGATTGTGGCGGCGGCACCCGGCAACTGGCGTTGCTGCGCAGCGCCGACAACGTGCTCGTCTTTCCGATGAAGAACAACCAGCCCGCCTTCACCGGTGCCGCGAACGAACTGCAGCCCTTCTGCGGCAAGGCGGTAGAGGTTGACGGCCTGCTGCTGGACGATCCCGAAATCGGCGCGCAGAACATGTATCTCTTGCAGCGCATCCGCGAAGTCGGCACCGAGGAATGGATCAAGGCCAACCGCTGGACCAAGGATTGGGAAGCGGCCCACCCCGAAGCTGCGGGCGACGGCCCCTGGTTCAACCGCGATCCCCGCGTGCAGGCCGAAATCGCCACCAACGGCTATTTCGGGCTGGGGCTGGAACAGGATGCCGTGATCCTGAAGGAGCTGTTTCCGTGATCCGCGCCACACTGATCGCGGCCCTGTGCCTTGGATCGGCGGCCCAGGCGCATGACGGCAAGGTGCACACAACGGACGCCGAGGCCGCAGCACATGCGGCTTCCGTCCCCGCAGGCCTGCCCCTGCCCTTCGATCTCGGCGGCGCCTTCACCCTGACCGACCAGCATGGCCAGCAGCGCACCGAGGCCGATCCCGACGGGCATCTGCAACTGCTGTTTTTCGGTTATGCCAATTGCCAGGAGATTTGCTCCGCAGCCCTGCCCCAGATGGCCGACATCACCGCAGCACTGGCCGCACAAAACATCAACGTGACGCCGGTTCTGATCACCGTCGATCCCGCCCGCGACACGGTGGAGGCGATGGCCCCGGCCATGGCAAAGCTCAGCCCCGATTTCGTGGGCCTGACAGGCACTGATGCCGAACTGGCCGTGGCCTACAAAGCGTTCTCCATCGAAAGCAGCCTTGTCTTCGTAGACCCCGCCAGCGGCCCGGTCTATGCCCATGGCAGTTTCATCTATCTGCTGGATGGCGATGGCAAATTCATCACCGTTCTGCCCCCCATCCTCAGCAATGACCGCATGATCGACATCATCGCCGCCCATGCCGCACAGCAATCGGGGTGACCATCAGCCGTCAACGTCACCTGTGGCCCGAACAGACTGTCAATGCCGCAATCGTGACAGCGCTTGGCAAACCAAAACCCGCGACTGTGCGTAAAACGCGTCAGTGAGCAAGGGAAGTGGCAGGATGAAGCAGACGGCCATCCTCTGGGCAAAGCGGATCGCGGGTGTCCTTGTCAGCTATGGCGCGCTCTGTGCATTGCCGTTCCTGATGGCACCCCTGCTC
>JAAFHS010000407.1 GCA_013298485.1 Rhodobacterales bacterium | reverse complement strand
CCCCCGATATCCGCTTTGGCGACGCCTGTGGGATGCTGAAAGTTGCGGCCATCCGCGCTGGGCGGCCAGATAGGGTGTGGTGGTAGGGATGGGCCGCGCCGACGCCATCAGCGACATCCTCAAAGGCCTCGGGCGGCTGTTCCTCGCCCCAAAGCCCAGCTTTCCAAGGTATCAGCCCCCGGTACGCCCCCGGCCCGATCTCGACATCCCCGTCCCCCGCCCCGATCCTGTACCCCCACCACTGCCCCCTGTCAGGCCGCGCCTGCCCCGCGTGCCACCGCTGACCAACAAGGACGACGAGGCCGCCCCCGCCCCGGAGGCGGCACCAGAGGCCACCCCCGAGGGGCAGACCGAAGGGCGGACGCGGACGGATACGGAAGGGGATGAGGAGTGTGAGATTTGCCCCGAATGCATCGCACGCGAGAGGGGAAGATTGGTGCCAGTGCCCTACCGCAGGGCCACGACACCGGGCCCGCCACCGCCCACCCAACAGTTGGGCTATGCTTATCAGCATTTTGTCGTCCCTTGGTTTGCGCATGATACAGTGGCGCATATCATCGACGAATGGGAGTTTGGTGGCGTCCGGTTCGACGGCCTTGAATTCGCGACATGCCATCTTTTCGAAGCGAAATTTGGTTATGACAACTGGTTTATCGAAGATTTTTCGGATGGCGGTCGCCCGGAGCCGACAGAGTTTGCGGCACAGGTACTTCTGGACGGGATATTCGACGAAGCCATTCGGCAATGGGGGGCCGTCAAAGGCTTTTATCCCGACGTGCGGTTAACATGGGTCTTCAGCTCGCTGGTGTTCAAAATCTTCATGACCGAGTTCTTTCTTCGTACGGGAATGGTCCCGCCGATCGACTCTGAATATCGGCCCTATCCATAAGGAAGCGTCATGGATCTCACGCTCGTAAGCCGCCTGCCAGACACTGCGCAAAGCATCGCCTCCGGTGTCGACTTGTTTCTGGACCTGCTTCGCCTCTTGACGACGACGCCCCTATGCCGTGACGGATGGTTTACGGCAACTCCCACTTTTGAGGGTGATCCCTCAGGCTTTGACCCACTCGCGTCGCCTGAAAAACTGCTCGCAGAAGCCAATGAGCGTCTTGCGCGATCCCGCCAGCAATTTGCTGATTGGGCCGGATATCGGTTGCGCTCAAAACAGCCAGTCCCTCAACGCGCAGTCTACGAAGCAGAGTATTGGTGGGGCGAATATCCGCACATGCTCAATATGGATTTCCGAAAGCCGCACCCGCAATATGGAACCGACCCGCAACTCTACCTCGCGGTGATCAATGTTATCACATCGTGGCAAAGACCGATGCATCTGTATATGACGCCGACACGATATCAGATGAACGACCACCCCCTCGACCGCCAGCGCAACGGCATTGGTTGGATCGGCTGGCTTCCATTCACGCTGACGCCTGCCGATGTGCCCGAGGCGCATCTGGTACAACTGATGAACGGCGGCACGGTAGTGATGACATGGCCCGCATTCTGGCAGGCCCATGAGGGCGCACGAAACGAGGCCGCCATCCGCCGCGCGCAGGATGTGGAAATCCGCCTAAACCTGCTGGGTGTTCTGCCCACCAGCGACGATCTGGCGGGTGGGAACTGGGGGCGTTAACGGCGATCAGACAGCAGTGCTGCCGCGCAGCCCGCTGCCGTCGACCCCGGAGATCCGTGCCTGGATGATCCGTCCCTCGGGTTGGTCCACGTCGAAATGCACCTCGGCGAAGCCTTCTGTCCGGCCCATGTGCGGGCCTTCCATCAGGACGGCATGGGTCTGCCCGACCTGGCCTGCCAGATGCGCCTGCAGGGCCGCGTCGCCATGGGTGCGCAGGCGGGCGGCGCGGGCCTTGATCACGGGGCCCGGCAGTTGCGGCATCCGCGCGGCGGGCGTGCCCTTGCGGGGACTGAACGGGAAGACATGCAGGAATGTTAGGCCGCAGTCATCGATAAGCCGAAGCGAATTATCGAACATCTGTTCGGTTTCGGTGGGAAAGCCCGCAATGACATCGGCCCCGAACACCATGTCGGGGCGCAGACGGCGGGCATCCTCGCAGAACCGGATCGCATCGTCGCGCAGATGGCGGCGTTTCATCCGTTTCAGGATCATGTCATCGCCTGCCTGCAGCGACAGGTGCAGATGCGGCATCAGACGCGGCTCGGTCGCGATCGCCTGCATCAGGGCGTCATCGACCTCGATTGAGTCAATCGAGCTGATCCTGAGGCGCGGAAGATCCGGCACCAGCCGCAGGATGCGCATCACCAGATCGCCAAGCCGGGGTGCGGCGGGCAGATCGGCACCCCATGATGTAAGATCCACCCCCGTCAGCACAACCTCATTGAACCCGCGATCCACAAGCCGTTGAATCTGTTCGACAACCACGCCTGCGGGCACCGACCGCGAATTGCCGCGCCCGTAAGGAATGATGCAGAAGGTGCAGCGATGATCGCAGCCGTTCTGCACCTGCACATAGGCCCGGTGCCGCCCGAAACCGTCAATCAGATGCCCGGCCGTCTCGCGCACCGCCATGATGTCATCGACCTGCACCCGCTCTGTCGCCCCGATGAAATCGCGGCCCATCGCGTGCCATGTTCCCGCCTGCATCTTTTCGGTGTTGCCGATCACACGGGCCACTTCCGGCATGGCCGCAAAGGTTGCGGGTTCTGTCTGCGCCGCACATCCCGTCACGATCACCGCCGCCCCGGGGTTGTCGCGCGCCAGACGGCGGATATCCTGCTTGGCCTTTCGCACAGCCTCGGCCGTGACTGCACAAGTGTTCACAATCACCGCGTTCGACAGACCTGCGGTCGTCGCAAGCTCGGCCATCGCCTCGGTCTCATAGGCGTTCAGACGGCAGCCATGGCTGGAGAATACGGGTGCGTTCATGGGTTGGCGGCGATCAATGCAGGCGACAGCCAGCCGTCAAACACATGTGCCACGGGCCCGGTCAGCCAGACGCCATCCGGGCGCCAGTCCACCTCCAGCAGCCCGCCATCCATCTGGACCTTCACGCGCGGCCCCGTCAGGCCCCGCAGATGTGCCGCCACCGCCGCGGCACAAGCCCCCGATCCACAGGCCAGCGTCACGCCCGCCCCGCGTTCCCAGACCCGCAGGCGCAGCACGTCCGGGGCCGCGACCGACGCGAATTCCACATTCGTGCGTTCGGGATATAGCGGATCATGCTCCACCTGCGGCCCCAGAACGCCCGGATCAACCGCCTCGGCATCCGCCACGAAGAACACGCAATGCGGATTGCCCATGCCGATGGCCACCGGATCGCCC
>JAAFHS010000406.1 GCA_013298485.1 Rhodobacterales bacterium | reverse complement strand
GAACCCAAGGACAAACATCATGCAATACATGCTTCTGATCTACAATGACCCCGCCCTTGAACCCGCTTACGGCACACCGGCGTTTCAGGCGATGATGGGCGGGTACTTTACCCTGAATGAGACGATGAAGGCCGATGGCGTGCTGCGCGGCGGCGAAGGCCTGCAGGGGATCGAGACGGCGACGTCGGTACGGCTGCGCGGCGGCAAGGTTGAGACGATGGACGGGCCGTTTGCCACGACGAAGGAACATCTGGGCGGCTACTATGTCATCGACGTGCCGAACCTGGATGCCGCACTGAAATACGCGGCGATGATCCCGTCCGTGGGGTTTGGCACGATCGAGGTGCGCCCCCTGATGGATTACAACCCGGCAGGCAACTGACACGATGACCGCCGCCTCCGGTGCCATTGCCGCAACCCGCGCCCTTGAGGCCGTGATGCGGCGTGACCGGGGGCGGCTGATTGCGGCGCTGATCGCGCGGCTGCGTGATTTCCAACTGGCCGAAGAGGCGCTGCAGGAGGCCGCCATTTCGGCCATCACGCATTGGGGCCGGGCGGGGGTGCCCGCATCGCCGCAGGGATGGCTGTTGCGCGTGGCGCTGCGCAAGGCGATTGACCGGTTCCGGGGGGCGGCGCGGGCGGACAAGATGGCGGGCGAGCTTGCGAGACTGGCCGTGGATGAAGCCACCGAGACGGAGCCTGAGATGATCCCCGATGAACGCCTGCGCCTGATCTTCACCTGCTGTCATCCGGCACTGGAGCCTAAAAGCCGCGTTGCCCTGACGCTGCGCAGCATCGGCGGGCTGACCACGCCGCAGATCGCGGCGGCGTTTCTGGATGCCGAGACGACGATGGGCCAGCGCCTGAGCCGTGCGAAAGCCAAGATCGCGGCTGCAGGCATCCCGTTCGCGGTGCCGGGACCGGAGGATTGGCCGGACCGCCTGGCGTCGGTGCTGGCGGTGATCTATCTGATCTTCAATGCAGGCTACACGGCGGGGCCTGAGGTGGGGCATGACCTTGCGGCCGAGGCGATTTATCTCGCGGGCCTCGTCAATGACCTGCATCCGGGTGATCCTGAAATCGAAGGGGCGCTGGCACTGCTGGACCTGACCCATGCCCGCCGCGCCGCCCGGGTCGGGCCGGATGGCGCGACAGTGCCGCCGCATGCGCAGGATCGTGCCCTGTGGGACCAGCGCGCGATCGATGCCGCGCTGCCCCGGGTCGAAGTGGCGCTGCGGCGGGGCAGGGTGGGCCCGTTTCAGGTGCAGGCTGCGATTGCCGCCTGCCAGATGCAGATGCCACCCGACTGGCCGCAGATCCGCGCGCTGTATGATGTGCTGATGCGGCTGGAGCCGACGCCGGTGGTTGCGCTGAACCGCGCGGTGGCCCTGGCCGAGGGGGGAGATCTGCCGCGCGCGCTGCAGGAGATCAATGCACTTGGCACAGCACTTGCGGACTATCAGCCGTTTCATGCGGCCCTTGCCGATGTTCTGGCACGGCTGGGCGAGGTTGCACAGGCAAGAGCGGCCTATGACCGCGCCATCGTGATGGCCGCATCCCCTGCGGACGCCGCCTTTCTGCAGCAGCGCCGCGACAGGCTGTAGTGACAAAAAAAAGGCCGAGCATGCGCTCGGCCAAGGTCCAACAGGGAGGTATGAGGTACACAGGGAGCATGCTCACCTGCCCGCCTCACGATCATAACTATGCTTGCGCTATCAGCGGTTCAAGGGAAAGCTGCCCGCAAAAGCGGCAACGCTGATATGCGCTGGGCGCATGGCTATTAAGGCCTTGATGGCATGGGACATTTTGCGCAGAGCTGTCAGCGGGTTTTCGCAAAGCCCCCTATCCCTAGTCCTGCTTGCGTTTGCGAAAGGCAAAAATCTCTTCCGACACGAAATCGCGGAAGGCGGCCACACGCTTGGAATGGCGCAGCTCTTCAGGATAGGCAAGGAAAACAGGGACTTCCGCCGATTCGACCTCGGGCAGGACGCGGATCAGATCGGGGAAATCCTCGGTGATGTAGTCGGGCAGCACGCCCACGCCCAGATGGTTCAGCACCCCCTGCAGCACGCCGAAATAGTTGTTCACCGTCAGGGTGGACGGAATATCGTTGGCCATCAGTTCGGCCGACAGCATTGCCCCTGCCGCAACCTGCGCCGTGCCCGGATGCTGGCAGATCAGCCGGTGCGCCGAGAAATCCGACATTTTTTCGGGCGTGCCATGGGCCGCGAGGTAGCCAGGTGTCGCATAAAGGCGCATCTTGATGTTCATCAGGCGCTTGCGGATCAGGTCGGCCTGCGACGGCTCTTTCATCCGGATCGCCACATCCGCCTCGCGCATCGGCAGGTCAAGCACCCGTTCTTCGAGCATGAGATCGATCTTCAGGCTGGGGTATTTCTGGTAAAGTGCGGGCAGGCGCGGGGCCAGCCACAGGGTGCCAAAGCCCGTGGTCGTGGTGACGCGCAGTTCACCAAACACCTCATCCTCGCTGTCCCGGATGCGGGCGGCGGCGGCATCAAGGCGGCGGACCATCTGATTGGTCGCCTCGAACAGCAATTCGCCCTGTTCAGTCAGGATCAGCCCGCGCGCATGGCGGTGAAACAGCGTGACATTCAGGCTTTCCTCCAGCGCGCGGATCTGGCGGCTGACGGCCGATTGCGACAGGTGCAGCACATCGCCTGCATGCGTCAGGCTGCCCTTTTCGGCGACCGAATGAAAAATCCTGAGCTTGTCCCAATCCATCGGCGGCCCCCGCAAAGTCGTGTGAACGCTAACATCAAATCGCGTCCTAGGTATGCAGTTTCATGCACATGTAAACCACCAATTCTCTTTTCGTGACCGCGAGCCTGCCCTATGGTTGTGAAAAAGCAAAAGGGGCGGGGCATGGCAGTCGGGGTGTTTGATAGCGGTCTGGGGGGCCTGACGGTGCTGGATGCCCTGCAAAAGCGGCTGCCGGATGTGCCGTTCGTGTACCTTGGCGACAATGCCCATGCGCCTTACGGGGTGCGCACGCCGGATGACATTTTCGGGTTGACCTGCGCATCGGTGGAACGCCTGTGGGAGGAGGGCTGCGATCTGGTGATCCTGGCCTGCAACACCGCCTCTGCCGCGGCACTGAAGCGGATGCAGGAAACCTGGGTGCCTGCGGACAAGCGCGTGCTGGGGGTGTTTGTGCCGATGATCGAGGCGGTGACCGAACGCCAATGGGGCGACAATTCGCCGCCGCGCGAGGTGGCGGTGAAACATGTCGCGCTGTTTGCGACGCCTGCGACGGTGGCATCCCGCGCGTTTCAGCGGGA
>JAAFHS010000405.1 GCA_013298485.1 Rhodobacterales bacterium | reverse complement strand
GATCAGGGTCCGGTGTCGGCGCGGGATCTGTCACGGGGTCCGGGTCGGGCGTGGGGTCTTCCTGCACGATCTTGACCGGGTCCGCCCCTCCCCCGATCATCCCGCTTTGCCAGGCATATCCCCCCCCGACCGCGACCAGCGCCACCGCCAGCAGGCCCACCACCAACCCGCCCCCACCCGTTTTCGCCACCGGCATCGGCGGGGCCGTGATCGGTGCCGCGATGCCAAATCCCTGCGATACGGGCGGCGGTGTCCCGATCCCCGATGTCAGGGGCGCTGTCCCGATGGCCGGTTGCAGGGGCGGCACTGCCGCCATACGTCCGGGCGGCTGCCGCAACCCCGGCACCGGCACGGGGATGGCCGCAGGCGGGGCCGAGAAATTGGGCATATAGGGCGCCACCGACGGTCCCCCTATCCCGATCCCCTGCGGCGCAATCACCGTGCGGTCCGGCAGATCGCCCATCGGCACCGCGCCATAGCGGATCGGAATATCCTGCGGCCGGTCCAGCATCCGCACCACATCCGTCATGCTGCCCGGCCGCATCGCCGGATCGGGTTCCAGCATATGGGCAAACAGCGGGCGCAACTCCGGATAAATCCCGGTCAGATCCGGGATCGCGCGGCGCGCATTCACCGCCTCCACCACGGATGAGCCCATATCCAGCGGCTCCCCCCGGATCGCCGCCGCCATCAGCAGCGCCAGACCGTAGATATCCGTGCGCGGCCCGATGGCCCCCCCAAAGTGGCCCAGCTGTTCGGGCGAGACATATTTGAACTTGCCCGCCATCTGCCCGAACAGCGTCGCCTCTGACATCTCCGCCGATTTCGCGATGCCAAAGTCGATCAGCACTGCATCGTCGATGCGGCCACCCTTCAGCATCACATTGTCCGGTGACAGGTCGCGGTGCACGACCTCCATCCCGTGGGCGCGTTCCAGCCCCAGTGCCAGCCGCTTGGTCAACCGCGTCGCCTCGGCAAGGCTCAGCGGCCCCGATCCCTTCACATGGTCCGACAGCGGCAGGCCGTCGATGAACTCCATAATCAGGCAGAACCGGTCCAGTGCCGCGTCATGGACGAAATTGTAATAGCGCACGATCGCCTGGTCGGCCAACTGGCACAGCACCTTCGCCTCGCGCCGGAACAGGGCCGCCACCTTGGCATCATGCGCCAGGGATTGCAGCACGATCTTGATCGCCACCGCGTCGCCCGAAAACACGTTGGTGCCGCGGAACACCTCGCCCATGCCGCCCGCGCTCAGCAGCTGTTCGATCTTGTAGTTGTTGTTGATAAGGGTGCCGATCGGCACCGCCTGGTCGCTCATGTCATCATTCCTGCCTGATGGACCCGCAGAACCATCACGGTCACATTATCCTTCGCCCCCCGCGACAGCGTCTGCGCGATCAGGGTGTCGCACACCTCCTGTGCGGTGCGGCCCATCGCCATGGCCTGCGCGATATCATCATCCTCATTATGTTCCGTAAGGCCATCCGAACACAAAAGAAAGGCATCACCCACGCGCAGATCGCCGCGGACCACATCGCATTGCGGCTCTTCGCTGACCCCGATGGCCCGCGTGATGACATTGCGCCGCGGCCAGGTCAGCGCCTCGGCCTCCGTGATCATCCCCGCTTCCAGCAGGGCCCGCACCTCGGTGTGGTCCTGTGTCTGCTGGATCAGCACGCCGTCGCGCATCAGGTAGATCCGGCTGTCGCCTGACCAGATGCAGGCATAATGCGCCTCATGCGCCAGCAGGCCCACCATCGTCGCCCCCACTGTCGCCCCGCCCAGTTCGGCTGCGTGCTGGCGGATGCGCGCATGTGCGGCACCCAACCGTTCCATGAACCGCGTCTGCAGATCGCCTGATGATGTCGGCGCGGTGATCGTCAGCATTTCCTCGGCAATCGTGCGGCTGGCGAAATCGCCCGCATCATGCCCGCCCATGCCATCCGCCACCAGCCACACGCCGGAATCCGGGCGCGCCATGAAGGCATCCTCATTATGGTCGCGCACCCGGCCCATGTCCGACGCGGCCCCGGTTTCCAGCGAGAAATACTCGGATGCGGCCCACATCATCCGGCCTCGGCGATATCAGTGGTGCCGATGGGCCGCCCGCCCGTCATCAGCCAGGCCAGCGCTTCGGGCGGGGGCAGCCCGTCGGTCGCGTAAAGGGCCGTGGGGTCATCCACCACCCACCAATAGCTGCGCCCGTGGGCTGCGCGCAGATGATCGGCCATCGCCACATCGGCCCAAAGCTGTGCCATATCGCCATCATCCCGTGAGGCCCAGAAGGCCGGGTCCGCATCCACATCTTCGCCCGCGACCTCAGGCAGCAGATCAATAATCCCCTGCGCACCCTTCGTGGCATCAGGTTCGATGCCCTCCAGCAAGGCCGCCACATCCGCCCCATAGGCCTCCATCGGATCGAGCGAGGGCGGCAAAGGCCCCGGTCCCGCAATCCCCGCCAGCAACGGAAACCGCCGCCCCACCTTGTCCTGCGACGGGCGCATCGCGCCCCGCAATGCGCCGTCCCCCGTCACCCGCGCACCGATCCAGAAGGCGATGGCCGGGCTGCCATCAAACCCGTCCTGCCACGCCTCGCCCCAGGCGCTGCGCAAGGCCGCAAGGCTCGCGTTCAACCACGCCTCAAGCCGGTCCTGCGCAATCCCCGGCAGGCCCCCGGTCACGAAGTCGCCAAAGGCCGGGTGCTTGCCATACACAAAGCGCGCCATGTCTAGTCAAGGCTCTGCGGGCAACTGAATTCCGACAGTTCCGGCATCGTGAACGGGTTCGATGCCGCGTTGAAGCCGAATTCATAGGTGATGGGCCGCCCCCCGATCTGGAATGTCGCCCGCGTGATCGATCCGTTCGTCTGCACCGATGCCGCCTGCCGCAAAAGCCGCACAAACGCCCAGGGCCCCTCGCGGTTCTGGATGCTGCTTTCGCGGTCCAGCCCCGGAAAAATCTGCAGCGTGGCCGATGCCCCCGCCCCCGGCCAGACCACCGTCGATGGCGGATCGCCCGCCGCCGTCAGCACGTTTGTCCCGTTGATCTCCAGCTGCGCGCTTTCAATCGTCGGATGCGAATCCAGATGTGTAACCGTGATCGACACTTCCGGCGTCGTCGTCCCGCTGCCAAAGAACGCCCGCCGGATTTTCTCGGCCCGGTCGAACTGCACCAGCGTGGCCGGATTCATCCGCGCGGCCAGCGGGTTGTTCGGATCATAGGCCAGCCCGCTGTCCGTGCGGATCACCAGATTGGCAAGATAGGTGTTGAAGTACGTATCCATATCCCCGCCCGGGCCAAAG
>JAAFHS010000404.1 GCA_013298485.1 Rhodobacterales bacterium | reverse complement strand
GTGCTCTTCCGATCTTTTCACGGGCTGGCAGGAATAGCCGAGGTTGACGTTCCACAGGCCCCCGACGGCATCTACCACCTCATGCCCGTCGATGTCGCGAATGCGCACGCCATGCGCCTCGGTGATGATAGTCGGCGGGTTCTTGTGGCTGTCGGCAGGTGCTGTCATCGGATGCCAGAAGCTGCGCGCGTTGTTCGCCTTGAGGTAATTTTCGTCTTTCACGACTTGGTCCTTTCGATCAGGCGGCGATTGCCCATGCGGCTTTGACTGCGGGGGGCAACTGGCCGCCCCAAAGGGTTGTGATGTCTGCGCCCGCGCGCATCAGGCCTGCGACCATCCGGGCATGCAGGGCGGGGGTGACGCGGGCGGCGGGGGCGGCGATCGCGATGGCCCCGGTGCAGGCACCGCTGGCCCCAAACAGCGGCACGGCGACAGAACGGACATCCGCCTCGAATGTGGCATGAGTTTCGGACCAGCCGGTGGCGCGGATGGTGGCCAGTCGGGCCCGGATATCGGCGGGGTTGGTCACGGTGGCGGCGGTAAAGGCGGGCAGTGCGGTGGCCAGCAGCGAATCAACCACTGTATCAGGCAGGAAGGCCAGAACGGCCAGCCCGGATGAGGTGGCGTGATAGGGCAGCAGATCGGCGTCTTCCATCATCACCCGGGTGCCGTGGGCCGATGAATAGGCAAAGGCGAGCGTCCGCAAGGCGGGGCCGACGATATGGGACAGATGCGCAGTCTCGCCGGTTTCGCGCGCCAGGACCTGCACCACGGGCATGGCTGCATCGCGGGTCGGCACTGCCGCCTCACGCAACGCAGCGAGGCGCAGGACGGCGGGGCCAAGGCGGTAAGCCTTTGACGGGCCTGCCTGTTCCACAAGACCCAAGCCCTGCATTTCGGTCATCATGCGAAAACAGGTGGCCTTGTTCAGGCCCGACAGGCGGGCAAGGTCGGACAGGCCGATCAAGGCCCGCTCGCGGGTGAAGAGATCAAGCAGCTCAAGTGCCTTGGTCACCGTGCCCATGGGGTTCGCCGTGCTGGGGCGGGGTTGATCGGGATAGATGCCCCTGCCTTTCCATTTTTGTTGACAGAGCTTCACCGCCTCTGTCAATCTTAATTTCAAACCAACGGTTCAAATAATGAACCATATGCACAGGGAGTGTGATGATGCGGAAATTTGGATTGCTGGGAAGTGTCTTGGTCGCAGCCCTTGCCGCGACGGCGGGGGCGGCGCTGGCCGAATACCCGGAAAAGCCGGTGACCTTTGTCGTGCCATGGCCGCCCGGGGACCTTGAGGATGTGCTGACGCGGATGATCGCGGAGGAGTTCCAGAAGGAATACGGCGCACCTGCGGCAGTGGTGAACCAGCCCGGTGGCGGCGGCGTGGTGGGCGGGTTGCAGGTGGCATCGGCCAATCCGGATGGCTATACCATCGGGTCATTCACGATTGGCATTCCGACCATCAAGACGATGGGGGCAGATGCGCAGATCGCGCCCGATGCGCTGGAACCCATCGGGATTTTCCTGACCTACCCGTTCCTGATCGCAACAAAGGCGGATGCGCCCTATTCGACGATGCAGGAAATGGCGGATTATTCCAAAGGAAACGAGGTGCGGCTGGGGCATTTCGGTTACGGGTTGGAGCCGACGCTGATGACCTTCCTGGGCATTCAGACGCTGGGCGGCAAGTTCAGTGCGGAGGCGGCATTCGATGCGGTGGATTGTTCGACGCTGGCGAATGGCGATGCGGATGTGATCAATACGACGGCGCAGCTGATCCTGCCGTGCATGGCCGATATCAAGGTGCTGGCGACGATCACCGGGGATCGGACATCGATCACGCCGGATGCGCCGACACTCGCGGAAATGGTGCCGGGGCTGGATACCACGCTGTGGAACGGGCTGTTCGTGCCGAAGGGCACACCGCAGGAGGTGAAAGACAAGATCGCAGCGGCGGCACAGGTGGTGATCGCAAGCCCCGAAGCGCAGGAGATTGCGAAGACAACGGGCGCGCTGGTGTACTGGATGCCGCAGGATCAGGCGGTGGCGCAGGTGGCCAAGGACATGACCGACCTTGCAGCGCTGCGCGAAACGCTGGGCGTGACGGAATAGGTGCTATCGGGGGCGGATGTTTCACCGCCCCCGTTTCCCTGACGCGGAGGCGGCATGTCGGATTTCACGGAAACCGAGGCGAACCGGATTGAAAGTTTTGCGCTGACACTGCTGTTTGCGGCCTTGTCAGTGACGCTTTTGGCGGGAATCGGGATTGCCACACGCTGGGGCCCGGAAAGTGCGGGCTGGTGGACGCGGCCCATGCTGATGCCGGGGATCGCACTGGTGCTGCTGGTGGGGGCGAACCTGATCACGCTGGCGCGCGATGTGGCCGATCTGCGGCGCAATCCGCCGTCGTTGGCGGAACGTGTGGAAGGGCGGGCCTTGCTGCTGGGCTGGCTGCGGCCGGTGGAGTTTCTGGCCTATTACGGGATTTATGTCTTTGCGATCCAGCATGCGGGGTATTTCCCATCAACGCTGATCTTCATCATGGTCCTGATGTTCCGGGTCAGGCTGACGACACCACGCTGGATCATCGCGGGTCTTGGCGCGGCTTTGTTCATGGTGGCGGTGTTCCGCATGGGGCTGGGTGTGTGGATGCCCGCGCCGGAGTTGTATGAATACTTCCCCGACGGGGTGCGTTCCGCCCTGATCCGCTGGTTCTGAAGGGGCACCCGCATGGAATTTCTGCTGACCGGGCTGGCACAACTGGGCGATCCGGTCGTGTTCATGACGATGTGTGTCGGGGCCATTCTGGGCGTCGTTGTCGGGGCCATCCCCGGTGCGGGGGCGGCGGTGACGATTGCGATCCTGCTGCCCACGACGTTTTCAATGGACCCGCTGAACGGGATGACATTGCTGCTGGGTGTCTATTGCGGGGCGGCCTACGGGTCGGCGATCCCTGCCGTGATGATCAACACGCCCGGCAGCCCGGTGGCGGTGATGACGGCGATTGAGGCGAAGCCGTTTGTTGACCGGGGCGAGGCGCGGCGCGCGCTGTCGCTGGCCTATTCATCGTCGTTCGTGGGGGGCGTGCTGGCGGTGCTGGCCCTGATGCTGCTGTCGCAGCCTTTGGCGAATATCGCCAAATACTTCGGGTCTGCCGAATTTGCGATGCTGGCGATTGCGGCACTGGTGCTGGTGATCGTCGGCAATGGCGGGCGGCGGGTGGAGGCGACGGCGGCGCTGGCCTTCGGGCTGTTTCTGGCCACCGTGGGGATTGAGACCGCCTATTCCACGCAGCGCTACAGTTTCGGGATG
>JAAFHS010000403.1 GCA_013298485.1 Rhodobacterales bacterium | reverse complement strand
TTTCGATCACCGGGACCGGGAAGGTCATGGTTTCCAGAACCACAGGGTTCGCCGGATCGCAAAGTGTATCGCCCGTGGTCGTTTCCTTCAGCCCGCCAAGCGCGATGATGTCGCCTGCGAACGCCTCGGAGATTTCCTCGCGGTCGATGGCGTGCATCATCATCATGCGGCCAACGCGTTCTTTGCGCTCTTTGGTCGCGTTCAGCATGGCATCACCCTTGGACAGGGTGCCCGAATAGATGCGCGTAAAGGTAAGCGAGCCCACGAAGGGGTCGTTCATGATCTTGAACGCCAGCGCCGAGAAGGGCTGTTCATCCGACGCGGAGCGCTGGATGTTGCGGGTTTCCGTCTCGTCGCCCGGTGCGAAGCCCTCATAGGGCGGTACGTCGAGCGGGTTGGGCAGATAGTCGATTACGGCGTTCAACATGGGCTGCACGCCCTTGTTCTTGAACGCAGAGCCCGCCAGCACTGGAATGAAGTCAATCGCCAGCGTGCCCTTGCGGATCAGCGCGCGCAATTCGGCCTCGGACGGCTCATTGCCTTCAAGATAGGCTTCCATCGCGGCATCGTCCTGGCCTACAGCCGTTTCCAGCAGATTGTAGCGCCACTCTTTCGCCTGTTCGAGCAGGTCGGCACGGATCGGCTGGCGCAACCAGGATGCACCCAGATCTTCGCCCTGATAGACCCATTCTTCCATGGTCACGAGATCGATGATGCCTTCAAGCTTGTCTTCGGCGCCGATCGGCAGCTGGATCGGCAGGGCGTTGGCACCCGTCCGGTCCTTAATCATCTTCACGCAGTTGAAGAAGTCGGCACCCGTCTTGTCCATCTTGTTGACAAAGACGATGCGCGGCACCTTGTAGCGGTCGGCCTGACGCCAGACCGTTTCGGTCTGCGGCTCAACCCCGGCGTTGCCGTCCAGAAGAACGACAGCGCCATCCAGCACGGCCAGCGAACGTTCGACTTCGATGGTGAAGTCAACGTGACCGGGGGTATCGATGATGTTGAAACGGAACTTGTCAGCCCGCGCATGCTCAAGGCCCGGATCAATTGTCCGTTCCCAGAACGTGGTGGTCGCAGCAGAAGTGATCGTGATGCCACGCTCCTGTTCCTGCTCCATCCAGTCCATGGTGGCCGCGCCATCATGGACTTCGCCGATTTTGTGCGACTTGCCTGTGTAGTACAGGATGCGCTCGGTCGTTGTGGTTTTCCCCGCATCGATATGCGCAATGATGCCGAAGTTGCGGTAGCGTTCCAGTGGGTATTCGCGTGCCATGATGACCCCTTACCAGCGGTAATGGCTGAATGCTTTGTTCGCATCCGCCATCTTGTGGGTGTCTTCGCGCTTTTTCACAGCCGTGCCGCGGTTGTTCACGGCATCCGAAAGTTCGGCCGCCAGACGCTCTTCCATCGTGTTCTCGTTGCGCTTGCGGGCAGCGATGATCAGCCAGCGGATCGCGAGCGCCTCGCGGCGTTCGGTGCGCACTTCGACGGGGACCTGATATGTGGCACCACCGACGCGGCGCGAGCGCACTTCGACGGAGGGTTTTACATTTTCCAGTGCTTCGTGGAAAGCCGAGATCGGCTCGCGCTTCAGGCGGGACTGTACCCGCTCCAATGCGCCATAAACGATGCCTTCTGCGACCGACTTCTTGCCGTCGAGCATCAGGTTGTTCATGAATTTGGTCAGGACCTTATCGCCATATTTGGCGTCCGGCAGGATTTCGCGTTTTTCAGCGGCGTGACGACGTGACATGTTCTATTTCCTCACTTCGGACGCTTCGCGCCGTATTTCGAACGGCGTTGACGACGGTCTTTGACGCCTTGCGTATCGAGAACACCGCGCAGGATGTGATAGCGCACACCGGGAAGGTCCTTGATACGACCGCCACGGATCAGGACCACTGAGTGTTCCTGCAGGTTGTGCTTTTCACCGGGGATATAGCAGATGACCTCAAAGCTGTTGGTCAGGCGCACCTTGGCGACTTTCCGCATGGCCGAGTTCGGCTTTTTCGGGGTGGTGGTGTAGACGCGGGTGCAAACCCCACGCTTCTGCGGGCAGGATTCCAAGTGCTGCGACTTGGACTTTCGGACGTTCGGCTCCCGCGGTTTGCGGATCAGCTGCTGGATCGTCGGCATTCAGCTACCTCGTTTTGCGCATATCGCGCTGTCAATACTCACGTCCGACCGGACGCACTGCTTCTCGACGGTGCTTTGCGCCTATCGCAAAACACGAACACCGCTCGCGTCCCCTTTTGGCCGGGAACGGCGCGGTGGAATTCCAGAGGATCGGGGTCTTACGGCCCGGATCATGACCACATCAAGCTTTCAAGCCCCAATGACAGATCGCTCCATCAGTCAGGATGGGCGGCGTATATGAGGAGTCGGTGGGGTTGTCAACAGCCGCTAGGGTGCCTTGGACGCGGGCATTGTCAGGTGCCACAACAACCTGGCGCAGATGCCGACGAACAGCACCGCAAAGAGTGCGTCGGTTAGAAAATGCCGGCCTGCCGCAATGCGTTGGTATGCGCAAACGACCGGTAATATGACACTGACGCTGATCCAGAAACTATACAGCGGCGGGCGCGGCCTCATACGCGGCAAGACCACAAGAACTGCAATCATGAGTGCGACGGTGCCCGCAACCTCGCCCGAAACGAACGAACAGTTGCGCGCGCAGTTTTCGGTCATCTGGTGCGGCAGACTGAACGCGGCGCTGCCGCCAAACTCGGTGATCTGGGCCGGACGGGCGCGCCCCCAAAACCGCTTTAACACGCCATCAACAAGAAAGCCCGGTGCCAGGGCGTAAAGCAGCAGAACATAACCCCAGATGCGTCCCGGCACGCCAAATGTATCTTTTCGCAAGACCACCCTTCGCGCGATCGCAAACAGGCAAACCAAGACCGCGATGATTGAAAGTGTCCAGATCGCATGACGCAACAGTTCGGGAAACGGGCGGCCGTTGATCCAGAACTCCCCTGCTGCCGCATCAAAAAACAGGGCTGAAACCCAGATATCAACAGGTGGCAGGACCGCGAACAAAAGAAAGGCGAGCAACGTCCCTGCCGCCATCGCGATGCATTCAAACCAGATGCTAGAATTGCGCAAAACAGGTCGGCTCCATGACATAGGCCTTCAGACCCTGACCGGCATAAGCGCCACGGTCGGTCTGCAGCCTGACTTCTGCGATCAGGGGTTTGTCGCAGTGATAGGGTTTGGCAGTCACAAACAAAACCGGGGCCGTCGTCCCCTCTGCAAGTGGATAGGACTGCGCATAGTGATGCGGCGGGCGGCCCCGCAGTGGCGGCGCGT
>JAAFHS010000402.1:1226-3321 GCA_013298485.1 Rhodobacterales bacterium | reverse complement strand
CGCCACCCCCCCAGCCAGTTGCGCCGCCCCTGACTTCCTCTGTTCTCAACTATCCCGGGGGTGCGGGGGCTGGCCCCCGCGACTTCGGCAAGATCATCCTGCGCTTGCCACCTGTTTCCAGCCATACCAAGAGTAGTGGTACGAGGCGTCCTCATGCACAGCATAATGCTGCCCGCAAACCCTGCACTGGCACTGATAATCCGAAGCCCACACGTTCTGATCCGCAACTTCGGCCAGAATCTCGACATGCCCGGCCTCTGCCTCGCGCGCGGGCGCAAACAGATCGTCCTCCAGATACAGCGCACAAAGACATCCCTTGCCCGCCGCCACATACCGAAACTTCCGCAGCGCAAAATCCAGCTGCCGCGCATTGGGCCGCAGCCCCCCGCCCAGATCAATCCCCTCGGTCGCGCGGATGATCCGCGGCACATCACCCGCCAGCACCTCCAGCACGCCCCTGTCCCAACACGCGCGTACCGCACCACAAGCCGTCCAGATACGATGGGGATCGCGCGACAGAAAATCCTCCAGAATGCTCACGCCTCCTCCAGCAACCCCCGGCCCTTCAGCAAGGCCTCCACCCCCGGCATCGCGCCCCGGAACCGCAGATACAGATCATCCGCCTCCGCCGATCCGCCCGCCGACAGGATGTGCTTTTCCAGCTTTGCCGCCATCACCGGGTCAAACGGCCCCCCCGCCTCCTGAAACGCCGCAAACGCATCCGCGTCCATCACTTCCGACCACATGTAGGAATAATATCCCGACGAATATCCGTCGCCTGAAAACACATGCGCGAAATGTGGGCTGGCATGCCGCATCCCGATCGCATGCGGCATTCCCAGCCCCGCCAGCACATCGGCCTGCATCTTCATCGGATCGCCCGGTGCCGCCCCTTCGTGAAACGCCAGATCCACCAGCGCAGATGCCACAAACTCCACCGTCGCGAAGCCCTGATCATAGGTCCCCGCCGCCAGCAGCCGCGCCTGCATATCGGCGGGCATCGCCGCCCCCGTCGCATGATGCCGCGCGTGCTTCTCCAGAACCTCCGGCACTTCCAGCCAGTGTTCATACAACTGCGACGGCAGTTCCACGAAATCGCGCGCAACGGATGTGCCCGAAATGAACCCATAGGTCACATCCGACAACATCTGGTGCAGCGCATGGCCGAATTCATGAAACAGCGTCCGCGCATCATCATAAGACAGCAGCGCAGGCTCCCCCTTGGCGAAATTGCACACATTCACCACGATGGGCCGCACATCCCCGCCCAGCTTGCGCTGGCTCCGCATCGCCGAACACCAGGCCCCTGATCGTTTCGACGCCCGCGCAAAATAATCCCCGATGAACACCGCCACATGTGCGCCCTTGCGCGTCACCTCCCAGGCCCGCGCATCGGGGTGGTAAAGATCAACCTGCAACTCCCGGAATTCCAGCTCGAACAGCCGGTTTGCGCAATCAAACTGCGCCCCCAGCATCGCCTCAAGGCCAAGGTACGGCTTCAGCGCCGCCTCATCCAGATCATGCTCCGCCACCCGCCGCTTTTCCGAATAATACCGCCAATCCCATGGCTCCAGCGGGCCATTCACCCCATCCGCCGCCATCATCGCCGCCAGGATCTGCGCATCCTCTTCCGCCTTGCGCTTGGCAGGTGCCCAGACCCGCATCAGCAGATCGCGTACCGCGCTGGGCGTTTTCGCCATCTCCGGCTCCAGCTTGAAATCCGCAAAACTGGCATAGCCCAGCAACGCCGCCCGTTCCGCCCGCAACGCCAGCATTTCCGCGGCCACCCCCCGGTTATCCGTCGCCCCGCCGTTTGCGCCCCGCGCCGTCCATGCTGCATAGGCCTTTGCCCGCAACGCCCGCCGGGGCGAAAACTGCAGAAATGGCACGATCAGACTGCGGTTCAACGTCACCACATGCCCCGCCAGCCCCCGCTCCGCCGCGGCCGCACGGGCGGCATCCACCACGAAATCCGGCAGCCCTTCCAGATCGCCCGCCCCCAGTTCCATGAACCAGGCCCGTTCATCCGCCAGCAGGTTCTGGCTGAACTGCGTGCCCAGCACCGCAAGGCGCGACATCACATCCGTCAACCGCG
>JAAFHS010000402.1:0-1216 GCA_013298485.1 Rhodobacterales bacterium | reverse complement strand
CCTCCAGCGCCGCCCCCGCCCGCACGAACATGCGGCGATAAAGCGTCAGCACCCGCATCTCCTCCGCCCCCAGACCCAGGGCATCCCGCCCCTCCCACAGCGCCTCCACCCGGGCAAACAGCGCCCGGTTGTTCGTGACTTCCGATGAAAACGCGCTCAGTTTCGGGGCCAGATCCCGCTGCAGCGCCTCGCGCGCATCCGTGCTGTCCGCCCCGGCAAGGTTGTAAAACACCCCCGACACCCGGTCGAGACTGGCTTCCGCCAACTCCAGCGCCGCAATCGTGTTGGCGAATGTGGGCGGGGCCGGATCATCCGCGATAGCCGCGATATTCGCCCGCGCCTCCGCCAGGGCGGCCTCAAACGCATCACCAAAATGCCCGTCGGAAATCGCGCCGAACGGCGGCAGCCCGAACGGTGTATCCCAAGGCATCAAAAGCGGATTGGTCATCGCGAAGCTCCTTGCATCTGTCGCCTGAACCTAGGCCGGACAGGCGCACAGGTCCACCCATCGCCCGATAGAACGGATGCAATTCCGAATGCCTCCCTCCCCCCTCAGTGGGGGAGGGTCGGGGTGGGGGGATTGGTCGTGAATGCCCTATTCCACCGTGATCGTGATCTGCGCGCTCATCACCGGCGGCACATGCGGCACATGGCCCGCATCCCCCAGCACCAGCTGCAGCGTATGCTCACCGGGGGGCAACTCCAGCACCACCTCGGTCTGGCCCTTGCCGAAATGCATGTGGTTGTCATCCTTGGGGATCGACAGCGTCAATTCCTCTGCCCCGAACTCACCCTCGCCAAAGGGTGCCCGGTCCACCAGCAGGTGATGGTGTCCTGTATTCTCCACCACCGTCTCCGCGGGCGCCACCCCCATCCCCGTCAACCCGAACCGCACAGTGACCGGGCTTGTCACCACCGCCCCATCCTCCAGCCCGATGAAATAGACCGCAGCCCCCTCGGGCAATGGCGTTTCCTGCGCATAGGCAGGGGCCGTCAGCAGGGATGCAGCGAACAGGACAGCAGTCGCAAAACGGATCATGGGGTTACCTCCGGTT
Source organism: Rhodobacterales bacterium (assembly GCA_013298485.1). Lineage (GTDB taxonomy): Bacteria > Pseudomonadota > Alphaproteobacteria > Rhodobacterales > Rhodobacteraceae > JAAFHS01. The sequence continues at coordinate 161 of JAAFHS010000402.1, read as the reverse complement.
GGGATATCGCCCTGTCAGCCTACCCTGAATTGCGCCGCCCGCAGCCCGCGATTTGCGCGTCAGCAACTTCCTGCCACGCGCTACCTTTGATCCTTGCCCCGCATCCGCACCTCCAGCCTGCGCATCAGCAGTGACAAGGTGATTGTCATCGTCAGATAAAT
>JAAFHS010000401.1 GCA_013298485.1 Rhodobacterales bacterium | reverse complement strand
CAGCAGGAAGGCGATGATGAATTCATCCCATGAAAATGTGACCGAGAGGAAAAACGCGGCGGCGAGAGAGGGGGCGAGCATGGGGGCGGTGATGTGCCAGAGCACACGCGCCTCGGACGCGCCCAGATCGCGGGCGGCGCGTTCGGCACCCCGCTGCTGATCACCAATGGCGGCGTAAAGGATGGCAAAGCACAGCGGCAGGTTGATAATCGCATGCCCGATGCCCGTGACCCAGAGAGAGACGGTGAGGCCAAGCTGGTTCCACAGCGTCATCAGGCCAAGCGCGATGATGAGGTAGCTGACGGTCATCGGCGCGATGAGGACGCCGCGCATCAGGGTTGAGCCGGGCAGGCGATAGCGGGCAAGGGCCACGGCGGCGAGAAAGCCGAGGGTCAGGGCCACGGCGGAGGAGATGAGGGCCACGATAAGGGAGTTGAGAAGGGCCGCCATCAGGTCGCGGTCGCCAAGGATCTCTGCATACCATTTCAGGGTGACGCCTTTCAGGGGCGGCACGGGCAGGCGGCCGTCCTGAAAGCTGAATACCACCAGCACGATGACTGGCAGGAAGATGAAGGTGTATAGAACGGCCATGTAGAGGGGGGCTGCGATTTTCATATCCGGTCCAATCGCAGCCAGCGGGCCGAGGCGAAATAGGCGAGCGTCACTACGGCCATCAGAATGACGGACAGGGCCGAGGCCATGGGGAAATCGCCCTGCCGTCCCAGCTGCAGCATGATGATTTCAGGCAGCGTCAGCTCATTCCCGCCGCCGAGGATTTTGGGCGTGACGTAGTCGCCGATGCACAGAACAAATGTCAGAAATGCTCCCGTGATGACGCCGGGCAGGGTCAGGGGCAGGATGATATGCCGGAATGTGGCGAAGGGTCCGGCCCCGAGGTCAGCGGCGGCGCGGGCATAGTTCTGGGGCAGCTGGCGCAGATTGGCATAGATCGTCAGGGTCAGCAGCATGACGAAGAAATGCACGAAACCGATGATCGTGGCGGTGCGGGTGGCCGCAATCTCCAGCGGCTCCGCGATCAGGCCCATGCCCATCAGCGCCTTGTTCAGAACGCCGTTCTTGCCCAGAACCAGCAGCCACGAATAGGACCGCACCACATAGGACGTCCAGAACGGCAGCACGGCGAGCAGCAGGGCCAGACGCTGCCAGCGGTCGGGCACGCGCATCGCGATGATCCAGGCGAGGGGGTAGGCGAGCAGGATCGAGATGACGGTGACCACAAGCGTGATCTCAAGGCTGACGATCAGGCCTTTGAAGATCGCAGGATCAGCCCAGAAGCGGGCATAGTTGTCAAAGAACAGCCCGTGTTCGACGACGCGCCCTTCCATGCGGGCAAAAGACAACGCGACGATGCCCGCGAAGGGCAATACAAAGAAGGCCAGCACCCACAACAGCGCGGGTGCCAGTAACAGGGTTGCGGTGCGGCGTTCTGCAATCATTCCGCTTGCAGCATCGTCGTCCACATATCCTGCATTGCGGTATCCAGGGCGGCATCGGCCACGGGGTAAAGCTGGGCGCGGGCCAGATAATCGGGCTGGCTGTCCCAACGCAGAACGGCCTTTTGCTCATCTGTCAAATGATCACCTGCCTTTTGGTTGGCAGGCATCCCCCAATAGCAGCCCGAGACGGCAAGGCGCGCCTGCCCTTCGGGGCTGACGAGATACTGGATGAACTTCAGCGCATCGTCTTTTTTTGTGCTGGCCTCGAGTATGGCCACGGACTCCGCCCAGCGGACGGCACCTTGCTTTGGAATGGTCCAGTCAAGGTTGGGATTGTCGGCCAGAAGCACCGCTGTCAACCATTCGCCGCCACCGACCACCACATCCACCTCGCCCGTGGCAAGGGCTGTCTGCGATGAGACGACATCACCCACTTGTGCAGATGCACGGCGCAGCGCCATCAGCGGTTCCGTCAGCGCGGCAAGGTTTTCGACATTCATTTCCGCAGTGGCAGCCCCGGCGCCAATGGCTGTCAGGGCGATGATCGGGACGTAGTAGTCATAGATCATGATGCGCCCGTCGTATTTGCCCGACGTCAGCGTGGCCATATCCTCCATGTCGGCTGGATCAACCTTGGTGCGGTCAAAGGCAATCGTGTTGTAGCCAAACTTGTCAGTGACTGCGTAAACCTTGCCGTCGCGGCCATTCTGTTCGGCCATCACGACTTCAGGGAAAAAGTCGGCTGTTGGCAAGGCGTCGGCGGGCAGTTCGGCCAACAGGCCTGCATCCACCGCGCGGCCGACATCGACGCCATCGATCTGAAACACATCCCAGTCGCCCGGTTGTGACTGATCAAGGATGGCAAGACCTGCGGCAGTGCCCTCATATTCCTTGACGTTGACGGTGATGCCGGTGGCTTCAGTAAAGGGATCAAGCAAGGCTGCATCGGTATGGTCGCACCACATGAGGGCGTTGATTTCCTGCGCCATGGCCGGGGTGGCAGCCAGCAGGGCAAGGGCGGATGTTGCAAGCAGACGCATTGGACTCTCCATGTTGGGGTGGCTCTTCAGGGCCTTGTCAGAAGAATGAAGTTGGTTCAAATTTGAAGTCAACATCAAATATCGGGCAGTTTGCGAATGGGTCTGCGCGCGCGGCACAAGGCGGATCGGACAGAGCGGATCATTCAGGCGGCGGCCGAGATGTTCCGGACCGATGGCTTTGACGCGGCACGGATGGAGGTGATCGCGGCGCGGGCCGATGTGTCGCCCGGAACGGTTTATAACTACTTTCCGACAAAGGGCGATTTGCTGGTGGCCATTGTTGCGCGCGAGGTCGAAGAGGTGCTGACGGCAGGTGAGGCTGTGGTGGCAGCCCCGCCCGATGACGTGGGCCGCGCGTTGGCGATGCTGGTCAATGGCTACTTCGACCACTCGCTGGTTTATCTGTCAAAAGAGATGTGGCGCGTGGCCATGGCGATGACTGTGCAGTCCCCCGATTCGCCGGCAAGCCGCGATTATGTGGGTCTGGATGGCCGCTTGCGCGGGCAGGTGGTGGCACTGATCGCGGCCTTGCAGGCGCGGGGTCGGATCAGGGCGGCCTGCGATCCGGTGGCGCTGGGGGCGGTGATCTTTCACAATCTGGATGCGATGTTCCGCGCGTTTGTGACAACGGATCAAAGCCTGCAGGGTCTGAAGGCGGCAACGGATATGCAGCACGCGGCATTGGTGGGGCTGATTGCGACCTAGTTCTGCAATCGCCTAAAAAGAATGCGATATGCTGCACATTTCAGCATGAAGCACCGCTGATTTGATCGCCGCGCGCGGTGTGGCTGGTGCGGTCTTGTGCGGTACGGGGCGAGGTTGGTGGA
>JAAFHS010000400.1 GCA_013298485.1 Rhodobacterales bacterium | reverse complement strand
CCCGCGCCCGAACCAGCGCCCGATCTCGGCCTTCAGGTCATGCACCGACAGCTCTGTCGTATCAATCAGATGATCCGCACGCACGCGAATGGGCATCAGCAGATCATTTTCGCGCGCGATCCCCTCATCAGGGCTTTCATGCGGGGCAAGCGGATGGCGGCGGCGCGTTTCCGAATAGCGCCGGATCAGTTCCGATGGCGCGCAATCCAGATACAGCACCTCAAGCGCCACCTGCGGATCGCGCGTCAGCGTATCAATCAGCTCGATCAGGGCGATGGCGTTGAAATCCCGGTTGCGCACATCAAGGCCAAGGGCAATCGGCCGCCCGGACGGCGCACCCGTCACAAGCCCCGTCACCAGCCGCAAGGGAAGGTTGTCGATGACCTCGTAATCCATATCCTCGAACGCGCGGATGGCTGTCGATCTGCCAGCCCCCGACGGCCCGGTCACAAAGACCAGGCGGTGCATCAGGGTGGGCGTCTGGCTTTGGTCCACAAGTCTGGTCCAGTTCACACGGTCAAGCATGGCGACCATGCCGCAGTTGCAGCATCAGCGCTACCGGGAAATGGGCGTGATCTGCATTGTGGACAAGGGGGAAATCGTGGCCAAGCAGTTCAATCCTGCGTGCGGGCGGGAAACGCTGCGTCGCAACATGATCCAGATCAACCACCAGTGCCAGCGCAGCATCCGCTGCAATCGGCACGCGCACAAGCCCCATGCCCCGCACCTCGATCACCCCCCGCAACGCGGCCACCGGGCAGGACAGGCGCAGCGTGCCGCCCTCGGCCCGTAGCAGGGTCTGATCATCCGACACCAGCAGCGCCCCCAGCCCGATCAACCCCAGCGCAAGGCTGGATTTGCCCGCACCCGACGCCCCGATGATCAGCAGCCCCTGCCCGTCGACCGCGATGGCGGTGGCATGCAGGATCGTACTGGTCGCTGCATCAGGGGTCACACGGGCAAACCAACCACAAAGCGCGCACCCAGTGGCTCGGATGCGATATCGGCCTGCGTCGGGCGGATATTCTCGGCCCAGATCACCCCGCCATGCGCCTCGACGATCTGCTTGGAAATCGCAAGGCCAAGGCCCGAATGGTTGCCGAAATCACCCGTCGGCCGTTCGGAATAAAAGCGCTTGAACACCTTGGTCAGCGCGCCTTCCGGAATGCCCGGCCCGGTATCTTCGACGACGATCAGCACGCGGTTGTCCCGCTTGCGCACCCAGACGCGCACCGCATCGCCATCTTCGCAGAACGAAATCGCATTGGTGATCAGGTTCACGAACACCTGCGCCAACCGCCCTTCCAGACCGCGGATGGTGACATTTTCTTCGGGCAGGTCCGACACGAATTCCACGCCCTTGTCGCGCGCCTGTTTGCCCAGAAACTCCGAGATATTGCCCACCGTCTTCAGCAGATCAAAGCTTTCTTCTTCCTCTTTCACCAGTTCCGCATCCAGCCGCGACGCGTTGGAGATATCGCTGACCAGCCGGTCCAGCCGGCGCACATCATGTTCGATCACCTCCAGCAGGCGCTCGCGCTGCTCGTCCCGCTTGGCCACGCGCATCGTGCCCACGGCAGATCGCAGCGAGGCCAGCGGGTTCTTGATCTCATGCGCAACGTCGGCCGCAAACTGTTCGTTCGACTCGATCCGGTCGTACAGGGCCGCGACCATGCCACGCATCGCCACCGACAGCCGCCCGATCTCATCCGGGCGCGCGGATAGATCCGGTATCCGCACCCGCCCCGGCGCAAACTTGCGCGCATCCCGGTCGCGCCCCATTTCCGCCGCCGCCGCAAGATCGGCCAGCGGATTGGCGATCGTCGATGCCAACAGGATGCTCAGGCCGATCGACACCAGCAGCGCAATCACGAACATCTGCAAAATCTGCTCGCGCTCATTGCGCACCAGCCGTTCAATCTCGCCCTCGGTAAAGGCCAGGGCCACCACGCCCACCACCTGCCCCGCGACATCGATCGGCGTCGCCACCGAAAACACCGGCCCGCCATCCGCATTGCGCCCCGTGTTCAGCACCGTCTCGCCCACCAGCGCCCGGCTGAACAGGCCCACCGCCATGCGTTCGGGCGACACCGCCGCCGCATCCGCATCCCCGCTGTTCACGATCCGCGACACCCCGTCCCAGATCGCACTCAGGAAATCAGTGATCAGCGTCGGGCGCTGCGCCTGCACCTCACCCACCGTGTTCACCTGATCACCCACTGCCTGCGCCACAATCGTACCCGCCGGATCGAACACGAAAATCTCGACCCCCGCCTGCAGGTTAAGGTCCGGCAGCACATCCTTGCTGTTGAACGTCACGCCCGCCGCCGTCGCCGCCGCAAGCCGCGCCTCGAACACATCCGCCACCAGCCGCGCCTCGGTCACCAGACCCCGTTCGCGCTGCTGCACGAATGTATCGCGGAACGGGTTCAGGAACAGCACACCCGCCACCAGGATCAGCAGCGCCATCAGGTTGAACACGATGATCTTGCGCGCGAGAGGCGATCCCTTCAGCGCAAAGACGCCCCGCCGGGTCCGCGCCTCGCGCAGGCCCGCATCGGCGTCGGCATCGGGGTTTACCCAATCCTCACCGATCAGCACATTCTCTTGGCTGTTCTTCCGGTCCATGCCAATGCGCGGTATCGCCGTCATTCTTCGTTGTAACGATAACCGATACCATACAGGGTTTCGATGGCCGAGAAATCATCATCCACCGACCGCATCTTCTTGCGCAGCCGCTTGATATGGCTGTCGATCGTGCGGTCATCGACATAGACCTGATCGTCATAGGCCACATCCATCAGCTGATCGCGGCTTTTCACGAAACCGGGCCGTGTCGCCAGCGCCTGCAGCAGCAGGAATTCCGTCACCGTCAGCGAAACATCGCGCCCTTTCCAGGTCACCGAATGGCGCAGCGGGTCCATCAGCAGCGATCCCCGCTCCATCAGCTTGGTCTCTTCCGTCGTCGCCACCTCGCCCGTCGCAATCGCCTCCTGGCGGCGCAGAAGGGCCCGGATGCGTTCCACCAGCAGGCGCTGGCTGAACGGCTTTTTCACATAGTCATCCGCCCCCATCCGCAGGCCCAGAACCTCGTCGATCTCATCATCCTTCGAGGTCAGGAAAATCACCGGCATCGTGGTTTTCTGGCGCAGCCGCTGCAGCAGGTCCATCCCGTCCATCCGCGGCATCTTGATATCCAGCACCGCCATGTCCGGCAGGCGTTTGTTGAACGCATCCAGTGCCGACTGGCCATCATTATACGTCTCGACCTCAAAGCCTTCGGCTTCAAGGGTCATTGATACCGACGTAAGGATATTCCTGTCG
>JAAFHS010000040.1 GCA_013298485.1 Rhodobacterales bacterium | reverse complement strand
CGGGTTCTGTGCCTCGGGTGTCAGGCACAGGATCTGCGGGCGGTGCCGCCGGCATGCGGCCTCCAGGCTGTCGGGGATCACCCCTTCACTGTCCAGTTCCAGCCCCACCACCTCCGCCCGCGCCAGACGGGCCGCATAGCGAAACCCCGCATAGGCCAGCTCTTCCACCAGCACCACGGGCCGATCACCCCGCAGGCAGCACAGCATGATCGTCAGCAGGGCACTTTGCCCGCCATGCGTCAGCGCGATGTCATCTGCGCTGAAATCCCCAAGCGCGCGGTCCGCCACCCAGTCACAGATCGCCGCACGCAACGGGGCCTCGCCCGATTGCGTCGGATAATCCTGCCAGTCCAGTCCCGGTTTCTGCGCAATCACCTGCATCGCCTGCGCAAAGGCCGCCCCCTGCCCCACATCGGGCAGTAGCGGCGGGCGCAAATCCACCGGCCCGCTGGTCGCCGATCCCGCCCGGTCGGTGTAAAGCGAGGTTTGCGGCCCCAGACGCGGGGCGGCCCCCGCCACAAACGTGCCGCGTCCCACCACCGCCGCCAGCAACCCGTCCTGCGTCGCCATCTGATAGGCCCGCGCCACCGTGCCCGGCGTCACCTTCAGCTGCCAGGCCAGATCCCGCACCGTCGGCAGTTGCGCATGCGGGGCCAGCGCGCCGTCCACAATCGCCGCCCGCAGCGCCCGGCTCAGCGCCAGATACTTTGGTCCGGCGAATTGTGTCAGGTCAGGCATCCATATTGTATCTGCCACAATGTTTCCCTCGCACCTGCTGCACCCATATTGTATCTTTACGTTACGCTACTCGCGTCATTGTATCAATACAAAAGGTGATCCCATGGCCATGATGTCCGGAATTGACCGCTCCGCCACAGCCCCGCTGCCGCCGCTTTCGCGCGCAGCCTTCGCGCTGGCGCAAGCTGTCCTGACCTGGGAAATCCGCCGTCAGACCCGCCGCGACCTTGCCCGCCTTGATCCGCATCTGCTGCACGATATCGGCCTGACCCCGCATATCGCCCGGTCCGAATGCGACAAACCCTTCTGGCGCGGCTGAACCAGACGCCACCGCAATGAAAAAGGCCCGGCAATCGCCGGGCCTTTTCCGCATGTCCGCCTGAACTCAGCGCTTGGAGAACTGGAAGCTCTTCCGCGCTTTTGCCTTGCCGTATTTCTTGCGTTCCACCACGCGGCTGTCGCGTGTCAGGAAGCCTGCTGCCTTCAGCGCACCGCGCAAAGACGGCTCATACAGTTGCAGCGCCTTCGACACGCCGTGCTTGACCGCACCCGCCTGCCCCGACAATCCGCCACCCACAACTGTCGCCATCACGTCGAACTGACCTTCCACGCCTGCCACCGTGAACGGCTGTCGCAGGATCATCTGCAGCACCGGGCGCGCGAAATATTCCGCCATTGTCTTGCCGTTGACCACGACTTTGCCCGAGCCTGGCTTGATCCAGACCCGTGCGATCGCATTCTTGCGCTTGCCTGTCGCATAGGCCCGGCCCTGCGCATCGCGCACAGCCACACGCGGGGCAGCCATCGGCGCAGCCGCGTCCGGCGTGCTGCCACCAACGGCGGCCTTCAGATCATCCAGGGATTTGATATCGGCCATGCTCATGCGCTCCGCGTGTTCTTCGGGTTCATCGCGCCCACATCAAGGACAGTGGGCTGCTGGGCTTCATGCGGATGCACCGCACCGGCGTAGACACGCAGGTTCGCCATCTGCACACGCCCCAGGCGGTTGCGGGTGATCATCCGTTCCACGGCCTTTTCGACCACGCGTTCGGGATGCGCGCCTTCCAGCACCTGACGTGCCGTGCGCTGCTTGATCCCGCCCGGATGCCCGGTGTGCCAGTAATAGATCTTGTCGGCGCGCTTGTTGCCCGTCATCTGGATCTTGTCGGCATTGATGACAATCACATTGTCACCCATGTCCATGTGCGGCGTGAAGGTCGGCTTGTTCTTGCCGCGCAGGATATTGGCGACGATCGTGGCGAGGCGACCCAGAACAATGCCTTCGGCATCAATCAGGATCCACTTCTTCGCGATGTCCGCCGGCGTAGCGGTAAAGGTTTTCATCGGTCAGGTCCATTTGGGTTGGGGGGCAGATCGCCCCCTGAACGCGGATGGCGGCTTATCGGGCATGGCGCGTCTATCGTCAAGACGCACAACCCACTTAAATTCTTGCAAAATCATGGCCTTGCAAAATAGGTAATATAATACCCCAAAAATTTACCGCAAAATCGGTGGCTTCATCCTGTCCGTCCCCGGGGGTTGCGGTGCCACGCGCGCGGGCGCATCGGGCAGCGTCAGATCAAACCCGCGCGCCAGCCCCGCCATCGCCGCAACCCCCGCATCGCCCGTGCGCAGAAATGTCACATCAATCTCGCCCGCCTCAACCCCCGAAAAGATCAGCGCCTCCGCCACCGCGCGCGCCAGCATCGCCTCCCGCTCTGCGGCGGCGTCGATGAACGCAAACATATGCCCCCGCCGCCCGTCCGCATAAGTCACTCCGCACAGCAGGCCCTGCCCCGCCATGCCCGCAGCCGAGACAAGCTTTGTCTCCAGCGCCGCCACCACGATGTCCGGCACCCCGTCCGGCGCATGAAACAGCACCGGGCGCGCCTCATCCTCGGCCAGATCACCGTCCAGCGTGCCCGCCAGCCAATCGACCGCATCGGGGGGAAACAGCATCATCGACGCCGCCCCCATGTTCACCCCCAGCCCGATCCCCTGCCCCGCCAGCTGCTGCGCAATCACCCGCCCCGGCAGCGCCACATAAGGTGCCGCCCCCGCTGCAAACCCCGCCAGCTTTTCCTCACTATCAAAGATCAAGACCACCGGCCCATCCTGCAGATCAAAGATGCGCGGCACCACACGGCCCTGCGTCACCTCATGCTCCAGCAGCATCACCATCTCGCCATCCGACAGCCGCGCGTAATAGCGCAGGCGCGCCGCATCATCATCACTGCGCGCCGCCATCGCGGCATAGGCATCATCCAGCAGGGTCATCGGTGCGCTCCTCGCCCGGTGGCCTACCCCCCCAGGCGGTGCGCTTCAAGTCATCACTTGTCGCACCGCCGCCCGCAACGCAGGCAGCACCTCAGTCTCAAACCATGGATTGCGCCGCAACCAGCCCGTGTTGCGCCAGCTGGGGTGCGGCAGCGGCCACAGGCCGCGTGCCGCATGCACCCGCCACGCTGCCACCATGCCCGCAACCGCCCCCGGCCCCAGATGCCAGCGCATCGCCGCCCCGCCCACCAGTACGGTCATCTGCACATCCGGCAGGGTTGCCATCACCGGCCCACGCCATGTTTTCGCGCAGATGGCCGGTGGCGGCAGGTCCGCCCCCGCCGCATTGTACCCCGGAAAACAGAATGCCATCGGCACAATCGCCACCCGGTCCCGATCATAAAACGCCTCCGGCGCCAGACCCAGCCAGTCGCGCAGCCGCTCGCCGCTGGCATCCGTAAAGGGCTGGCCTGATTGATGCACCCTTGCCCCGGGCGCCTGTCCCGCGATCAGCAGGCGCGCCGTGGGGCGGAACCACACCACCGGGCGCGGCACATGCGCCGTCGCTGTCGCCGCAAACCGCGCCGTACACAGGCGGCAGTCGCGGATTGCTTGTTCCAACGGCATCGGCAACCCGGCAACACCCCGATTTTCCCCGCGCCGTATCCTTGCAGACCGCACGCCGCCGCGCTAGCGAAACATCCATGCCCCATCGGGCCCGGCCTCGCAGAAAAAACCATGTACCGCGTCTCCCCCGCGCTGAACCGCTTTGCCATCGCCCTTCTGTGTGGTGCGGGTCTTGCCACGCTCTGGGTGAACCTTTCGCCCGGCAGCTATTATGATTTCGTTGAATGGCGGATCATGGGCGACAGTCTACCGATATGGCTGCGCGAAATTGAACTGTGGCCACCCATCGCCGCCAGACTGCTAGACTGGATGGGCGCGCACGCCATCCTGCTCACCCCGGCCTTTCTTGTCGGCGAAGGCCTGATGGCCCTCTTCATCGCCCTGATCGCGAAAGAGCTGTGGGAGGCGATCACCCTTGAACGCGGTGCCCTGTCGGGCCGCCATGTCATCGGTCCCCTGGCCCTCATGATCTGCGGAATCGCCGGGGCCAGCCTCGTCTGGGTCATCCTCGCCCTCCTTTTCGGACTGCGCGAAGATCTGCCCGCGGGCCTTGGCTGGTCCGCACCGATCGGCAGTGATGTGGTCCTGTGCTATGCCTTTGGCCGCATGATCTTTGGCGGCGGCCATCCTGCCCTGAAACTGCTGCTGCTCATCAGTATCGCCGAAACCCTGCTGGCCCTTGTCATCGCAGGGCTCACCGCCCCCGACCATGACCTGCGCCCGCTCTGGCTGCTGCTGCCCGCCGCGGCCGCCCTTGTCGTCTGGTGGCGCTTTGGCCATGCCTTGCGCGAAGGGGCCAGCCTGCAGGACCGCAAACGCGGCCACCTCATCTGGCCCTATATCCTGGCCGGCCTCGCCTCGTGGATGGGGATCCTCGCTGCAGGCCTGCCCGGTGCTTTGGGCCTCTTGCCCATCCTGCCCGCCATCGCCCATGCCGACCGCAGCTTCGGCCTCTTTGCCGAAGCCGAAGGTCTGCTGCATGATCCCCTGAACCGCCTGGCCCATCTGCTGATCTGGCCCGCGACCGCCGCCATCTTTGCCTTTGGCCTGACCTACGGCGCCATCGACCTTGCGGGCTTTGCCACCCTCACGCTGGTGACACTGGCCGCCCTTTGGGTGGGCAAGCCTGCCGGGCTGCTGATCGGTGCGCGCATCATTGCACGCCTCAACATGAACAACCCGCTGTTGCACCTGACCCGGCGCGACATGATCTGCGCTGCCCCCCTCTTCGGCATCGCCTTCACCGCCCCCGCCCTTGGCCTGCCATGGACCCTGCCCGCCGGGATCATGGCCGATGCCGCCCGTCTCGGCCTCGCCATCAGTCTTCTCGCAGGCCCCGCCGCCCTGCTGATTGCGCGCCGTATGATGCGAAATCCCGGGTGACGCCCCCCACTGTTCACCCGAATGGCCATAATGCCGCCCCAATATCCCGCCATAACAGGCAAGGTTTCACACATGCGCGGCAATGCAGTGGAAATCCGGGGAACATCGCGTTAACGAAGATCGCGTATCGGGATAAGACGGGCCATCATGGACCAAAACCATCGGCCAGGGATCGGGTATGATCGCGTTTGAAGGCGTCAGTAAATCGTTCTGGTCCGGCAAAGGCCGCAAGGTCATTCTGGACCGGGCGTCATTCACGGTGGAACCCGGCAATTCGCTGGGCATCCTCGCACGCAACGGCACCGGCAAGACCACGATCATCAACATGATGGCCGGCCTCGAAAAACCCGACGAGGGCCGCATCATCCGCACCTCGCGCATTTCCTTCCCGCTCGGCTTCATGGGCGGCGTCGTGAACAAGCATACCGCCACCGAAAACTGCCGCTATATCGCCCGCCTCTACGGCCTTGATCCCGATTATGTCGAAGGCTTCAGCCGCTGGATGGCCGGGATTGACGAGTATTTCGACATGCCCGTCGGCACCTACAGCCAGGGTATGCGCGCGCGCTTTTCCTTCTCGCTCATGCTCGCCCTTGAATTCGACATCTACCTGATCGATGAAGGCATGCCCAGCACGACCGATGCTGAATTCAACAAACGCGCCGGGTCGATCCTGCGGGACCGGCTGACCAACGCCACCGTCGTCATCGTCTCGCACCAGACCCGGACCCTTGAAAAGTTTGCCCGTTCTGCGGGTGTGTTACGCAATGGACAGCTCTATATGTTCGAAACCCTCGAAGAAGCGAAACGCCTGTATGACTACGCCGATCAAAGCTAGCCGCTTCCGCATCCGCAGGCCTGATCCTGTGGCACCCGGCCCCACCCAGGCCGCAGCCGAGGCGCTGTTCGAACAACCCGATGATGGTTTCGGACCTGCCCCCTTTGCGACCGCCGGCAACGCATCCAGCACCCCGATCCCGCCCCCTGACAGCGAGATTGACGCCATCCGCCGCGAAGGCCTGACAGGCCGCCAGCTGCGCCTCGCCCGCCGCATGGCCCAATTGCACGGCCTGCCCGCCACCTCCGATTTCGATGCGATCCGCCTCTTGCGCCTCAACGGCATCGATCCCTTCAGCCGTGCCGCCGTGATCGACGTGGTCGAGGCACAGCCCTCCCGCGCGCTAACTTCCACCCCGAATGACGGCATCAAACTGCCGCAGACCGTCAAACCCATTCAGGTCCCCTCGACCGAGGTGCGCGCCGAAGGCAACCACGCAGCCGAAATCTATCGCATGCAACAGGACATCATGCGCCGCCGCCGCCGCAAATCGCTGCTGCTGATGGTCCGCCTGATGGTGTTTGTCATGCTGCCCACGCTGATTGCGGGCTATTACTACTACGTGATCGCCACCCCGATGTACGAGGCGAAATCCGCCTTCATCATCCAGCAGGCTGATGGCGCGGTCACCGCAGGCGGCCTGCCCGGTGGCGCGGGCCTGTTCGGCGGCGCGATCGAGGCGAATAAAGAGGCGTCGGGTGCGCAGGATCTGTTGCAATCACGCGATGGCCTGCAACGCCTTGATGCCGATCTCGGCTTTATCGCGACCTTCCAGCAGCCCGAGATAGACGCCATTCAACGCCTGCCCTCCGATGCCACGTTCGAGGATGCTTACAAGGTCTATCAGCGCATGGTGCAGGTCTCCTACGACCCGACCGAAGGCCTGATCCGCCTGTCTGTCGTAGCCCCCGACCCAGATCAGGCCGTCGCCTTCACCCGCGCCCTCATCAGCTATGCCGAAAGCGAAATCGACAAACTGTCGCAGCGCAAACGCGATGACCAGATGGCCGATGCCCTGGCCAGCTATAATGATGCCGAGGCCAAGATGCTTGAGGCGCAGCAGACCGTCGTCACCCTGCAGGAACAGAACAAAGTCCTGTCATCCGAGGCCGAGGTTACCCTGATCTCCGGTCAGATCGGCCAGCTGGAAACCCAGCTGTCCACCGAACGGCTGGCCCTGGCGCAGATGGAATCGAACGAAAATCCGAACGAGGCCCGGATGGAACCCATCCGCCGCCGCATTCAGGCCCTTGACGCCGAAATCGCTACCCTGCGGGCGCGCATGTCCGAAGATACCGATGGCAGCGGCTCTCTCGCGTCCGTGCAGGGTGAGTTGTTCGTGGCCCAGGCCAATGTGCAGACCCGCCAGATGATGCTCGCCTCTACTTTGGAGCAATTGGAAACCGCCCGGATCGAGGCGAACCGCCAGGTTCGCTATCTCGCCGTCACCCAGCAACCCATCGCCCAGGATGAAGCTGCCTATCCGCGCGCATTCGAAAACACGGTGGTCGCCATGCTGATCTTTGCCGGGATATACCTGATGATCGCCATGACCGCCGCCATCCTGCGCGAACAGGTCGCCTCGTAAGGACATCACATGACTGACGTCAACATCGGCCCCCTGACCACGGGGAACGCCCGGCCCCTGACCGTGATCGCAGGCCCCTGTCAGCTGGAAAGCCTCGATCACGCCCAGATGATCGCGGGTGTGATGGCCGAGGCCTGTGCCGCCGCCGGGGCCCAGTACATCTTCAAGGCCAGCTACGACAAGGCCAACCGCACCTCGCTCTCGGGCAAGCGCGGCCTTGGCATGGATGCGGGCCTGAAAATCCTCGCGGCCATCAGGGCCACGGGTATTCCCGTTCTGACCGATTTTCACGAACCCGGACAGGCCGCCACGGTGGCAACCGTTGTCGATGTTCTGCAAATCCCCGCACTTTTGTGCCGCCAGACCGATCTTCTGATTGCCGCAGGGCAAACCGGCGCCGTGGTCAATGTCAAAAAGGGCCAGTTTCTTGATCCCGCAGGCATGGCAAATGTGGCCGCCAAAATAGCCTCCACCGGCAACACCCGCATCATGCTGACCGAACGCGGCACCACATTCGGCTACAACGCCCTTGTCGCCGATATGCGCAGCCTGCCGATCATGGCGCGCACCGGTTATCCCGTCATCATGGATGCCACCCATGCCGTGGCCTTCCCCGGCGGTCTGGGCGACAGTTCGGGTGGCCAGCGTGAATTCGCCCCCGTCCTCGCCCGTGCCGCCGTGGCAATTGGCATCGCTGGCGTCTTCATGGAAACCCATCAGGCCCCCGATACCGCACCCTCCGACGGGCCGAACATGATCCACCTTGCCGACATGCCCGCCCTGATCGCCACGCTGATGGCCTTTGACCGCATCGCCAAGGCCAATCCGATCGTGATCTGAAACCGTCCTTCTCGCGCCTGCATCTCATCCTGCTTGCCGCACGGCCTGCCTGAGCCGTGACCACGGGAACGGATTCTGTGATAGAATTGTGCCCGCGATCCAGACCAGGGATGCGAAAGGAGAGTGCCATGCCAATGCACAAGAACACGATATGCCTGTGGTTCGACAAGGACGCCGAAGCCGCCGCCCGGTTTTATGCCGAAACCTTTCCGGACAGTTTTGTCGGTGCCATCTGCCGCGCACCCGGCAACCATCCGTCGGGCAAGGCGGGCGATGTGCTGACGGTCGATTTCACCGTCGCAGGCATTCCCTGCCTTGGTCTGAATGGTGGCCCGATGTTCAAACAGACCGAGGCTTTCTCGTTCCAGATCGCCACCGACGATCAGGCGGAAACCGACCGCTACTGGAACGCCATCATCGGGAATGGCGGACAGGAAAGCGCCTGTGGCTGGTGCAAGGACCGGTGGGGCCTGTCATGGCAGATCACGCCCCGCACGCTGATTGCGGCGATAGCCGCC
Source organism: Rhodobacterales bacterium (assembly GCA_013298485.1). Taxonomy (GTDB): domain Bacteria; phylum Pseudomonadota; class Alphaproteobacteria; order Rhodobacterales; family Rhodobacteraceae; genus JAAFHS01. The sequence continues at coordinate 2,188 of JAAFHS010000040.1, read as the reverse complement.
GGGGGCGATCAGGCAAAACGCGCCTTCGCAGCGATGATGGAGATGACAAAGATTGACGTCGCAGCCATCGACGCCGCACGTCGCGGTTAAGGGCAGGCCAGAGAGGGGCCGCGGCACTACCGCTCCAGCGCGCCCTTGCCCGCCAGAATATGGGGGCGGTACTTTGCAATGCGCGCGCTGCGCGTCGCTTCCGTCTTCGCCCCGTTCAGATGGATGACATAGCTTTTCTGCCGCCCCGGCGTCAGCCGATGAAACGCCTCCGCAAGATCCGGATCGCCGTCCATCGCGGCAACCAGCGCCTCCGGCAGCACAATTTCATTGTCGTCTTTCGGCGCTTTGATGCCCGCTGCGGCATATCCCATCGCCTCCGCCAGATAGGCCCGGATGACCGGTGCCATGCGTGCGACCTGCGCATTGTCCGTGAACCGGATCATATCGGCATGCCGGGTGTTCGGCCCCGACCGTTCCAGCACGCCGTCAGGGTCCGTCATCAGGGCCGCATGCATGAAACTGATCCGGAAATCGCCCCGGAACGCCCCGATCAGTGCGATGTTGCGGCCCGCATGCACATAGCACGGATGCCCCCACTTCACCGCCTCGCGCAGCCCCGCCGCGCGGCAAATGGCACGCAGATCACCAAGGCCCCCCGCCCAGACCCGCGTCGCGCAATCCTCCGTCGCAAAGCGCGCGCAGCGTCCGCAGCCTTTGGAAAAGTAATCCGCGATATCCGTAATCATCATGGCAAGCTGATCCTCCGGTTGACACCCAACCATAACGCAAACCGCCACCCGCATCAAAGGACGTCAGGCGTGTGACCGCTTTGCGGGACTTTGCTGCCGTCCACCCCGAGACGTGACAGAGGGCCGCGCCCGACCTCGGGTCGGCGCAGCGGTGTTCGTTCTGCATGCTTTATGGGTCAGCCCCTCCCGCAGATGTTCTGCGCACTGACGCCGCAGATGCGCCCTCCCGTGCGGGGTGAAGGGGGACCGTGGCCCAAGTGGGGCCGCGTAAGCCCCCTGAACGGGCGCGGCCCGGCGGGCTAAAGCCCTCGATTCCGGGCCAAGGGGCATTGCTGCGAAGGGCAGTTCAGGGCTCGAAGCATCATGCCGCCGGTACGGCAGCGATGTGGGACGAAGCGGTTGCTGAATTCGAACCCGTGATAGTTTGCTTTTCTGACCCTAAGCGGCCGAACCACAAAGGCAGCCCGACGCGAACAAATGGCATATGCTTAGATGCGATTCAGGAACTTTAGCACACGACTCGTGAGCAATAGGGTTGCGTCCGGGTCGTAAGAAGCCAGCGAACTGTCGGCGAAGTAGTGCTGGTCGCCAGGGTAAAGGAAGAGTTCCGCATCTTCGGCTTTTTCCACGATCTCGCGAGCCGCATCGATGTCGCCCTCACCAACGAAGATTGAGTCGCTGTCCATTCCGTGAATCTGAACCGGCACGCCAACGGGCCACGCCCCGAACGCCCATTCACCGCTGATGGGGAGGCAGGAGTAAAAGAGCAGAGCACCGCGGGCCCCCTTTCGTGTCTGCGCGAGCTTCTGCGCTGGCAGCACACCAAACGAAAACCCCGCATAGACAAGGTCGCCGGGCAGTTCGTCGGCAATACGCACGCCGCGCTCCCGCATCACCTCGAACCCGGTCCCACCGATATAGGTAAGACCCTCGTCGATGCTCTGGAATATGCGTCCGTCGAACAGGTCCGGCGTGTGTACGATGTGGCCGGCGGTCCTCAGGTCATCGGCGAACGCGCGCACGCCGGGGGTCAGGCCCAGAGCGTGGTGGAATAGCAGAACTTCGGCCAAAAAGAGTCCCCCTATGCAATCGCAACATCGATGGTTTGCAGCAGACTTTTCTGCAATTCAAGTAGCGCATCGGTGTTGGGTGTTATCCGTATCATGGCCCAGACCAGACGTAACTTAGCGAATGGCAAATGACCGCAAGGGGCTCAAAGCCCCATCACCCCGCGTCCCGATCCGTCCCGCTTTTGCACCACTTCCGCGCCCAAGGACCGGCCCGATCACTCCGCCTTAAGCCACCTGCCCCGCCGCCCATCCGGATGACCAGGCCCATTGGAAATTATATCCCCCCAGCCACCCCGTCACATCAACAGCCTCGCCAATGGCAAACAACCCCGGCACATTCAAAGCCTCCATGGATTTGGACGAAAGGTCACGTGTGTT
>JAAFHS010000004.1:10677-21690 GCA_013298485.1 Rhodobacterales bacterium | reverse complement strand
CGGTCTGCAGATGGTGATGATCGGGCATGTAGGGCATCCCGAAACGGTGGGCACGATGGGCCAGTTGCCGGAGGGCGAGGTGCTGCTGGTGGAGACGGAGGCCGATGTGGCAGGCCTGCAGGTGCGCGATGCGGCGCGGCTTGCCTATATCACGCAGACGACGCTGTCGGTGGATGATACGGCGGGGATCGTGGCGGCGCTGCAGGCGCGGTTTCCGGGCATCATCGGGCCGCACAAGGAAGACATCTGCTATGCCACGACCAACCGTCAGGCGGCGGTCAAGGCGGTGGCGGCGCGGATCGATGCGCTGCTGGTGATTGGCGCGCCGAATTCATCCAACAGCCTGCGGCTGGTCGAGGTGGGGCGCGCGGCGGGCTGTCCTTACGCGCAGCTGGTGCAGCGGGGGGCGGATATCGACTGGCGCGCGCTGGAGGGCATCCGGGCGGTGGGTGTGACGGCGGGGGCATCGGCGCCGGAGGTGCTGGTCAACGAGGTGATCGATGCGTTCCGCGCGCGCTTTGCCGTGACGGTGGAAATGGTCGAGACGGCGGTGGAGAATGTGGAGTTCAAGGTGCCGCGCATCCTGCGGGAACCCGCGTGAGCGTCGATGACGAAACGCTCGCCGCCTATGCCGCGCATGCCAAAAGCTATGCTTTGCGGTTCCGGACGGACCAGCCCGACCCAAGCCTTGCGGATTTCATGGCGCAGCTTCCCGCCCAGGGCGCGGTCCTCGACCTCGGCTGTGGGCCCGGCCACGCCTCGGCCTTTCTGCGGGCGGCGGGGTTCCGGCCCGACCCGGTCGATGCCTCGCCCGCGATGGTGGCGCTGGCCAACCGGCTGCATGACATCGGGGCGCGGCTTTGCAGTTTTGATGATATTGTGGCCGACGCCGCCTATGACGGGGTCTGGGCCAATTTCTCGTTGTTGCACGCGGCCCGCGCCGACCTGCCACGCCATCTGGCCGCACTGGCGCGCGCGCTGCGCCCCGATGGCCTGCTGCATCTGGGCATGAAGACGGGTGCGGGCGAGAAACGTGACCGGCTGGGGCGTCTTTATACCTTCGTGTCCGTGGCCGAGCTGCGCCTGCTGGTGGTGCAGGCGGGGTTCGATGTCCTGACGGTGACCGAGGGGGCGGAGCGGGGTCTTGCCGACACGCTGGATCCCTATGTGATCCTGACCGCGCGGCGTGCGGGGTCAAGCCCGTGATGCCGATCCCGCGTTCCGCGCTGATCCTTGGGGTGGCCGGGCTGATCCCGTTTGTCTGGGGGGTGGCGACGGAGTTGTCGCCTGCCGCGTTTGACTTTGGCCTGCGCGCCTTTGGGCCGCGCTTTGTGGGGCCTTATGTCGGGCTGGCTTATGGCACGATCATCCTTGCCTTCATGTCGGGCGTGCTGTGGGGGTTTGCGACGCGTGCGCCCGGCCCGGCGGCGGCGGTGGGCTATGCGCTGTCGGTCATCCCGGCGCTATGGGCGTTCCTGTTCGTCGGGAACGGGCCGGTCAGTGCCGCGATCTGGCTGGGCTTTGGATATCTGCTGCTGCTGGGGCTGGATTACATGTTCTGGCGGTGGGGGCTGGCGCCGGAATGGTGGATGCGCCTGCGGGCCGGGCTGACGGCGGTGGTGGTGGTCTGCCTGTCGGTGACGGCGTTCTGGGTGGGGTGACCGGGGGAACGGATGGCCGTCAGTTTCCAGTAGGATGCGATGACATCAGGACCTTGACGGATATCCCCTTCACCCCCGCACCGGCGCGCGGATCGTGTCGCCCGGCTGCAACGTCGGCAGCAGCTCCACCACCTGACCCGCCTCACCCTGCGCAATCACCGCCGCCGCGCGCGCGCCGATATCGGCGCGGCAGGCATCCATCGTGGCCAGCCTGCGCGGCAGCCCGTCCAGCAGTTCCACCCCGTTGAACCCTGCAAGGCCCAGCTGCCCCGGCACGTCGATCCCCTGTGCCAGACAGTAAAGCAATCCGCCCGCACCGATCATGTCATTGGAATAATACAGAAAATCCAAGTCAGGATGACGCGCGAGGATCGCTTCTGTCATCTCGCGGCCCTTCAGCAGGGCCGATCCGCCGGAATAGAACTCGCGGTCCACCAGGGGCACGCCCGCCGCCTGCAGGGCGGCTGCAAACCCCTCCATCCGTTTGCGGGCGCGGTGGTCGTGCGGCATCATCGTGCCCAGGAACCCGATCCGCCGATAGCCCGCGGCGACAATCGCCTCGGCCATCTGCCGCCCCGCGCGGGCATGCGAAATCCCCACCGCACTGTCCACCGGGGTGCCGTCGATATCCATCACCTCGACCACCGGCACGCCTGCGCGTTCCATCATCGCGCGCGCGGCATCCGTGTGTTCCAACCCCGCCACGATCAGGCCCGAGGGCCGCCATGACAGCATTTCGTAGATCACTTCCTCTTCGCGTTCGGGCAGGTAGTTCGTGACGCCCACCACGGGCTGCAGCCCTGTGCCCTTCAGCCCGTCCGAAATTCCCGTCATCACTTCGGGGAAGACCATGTTCGACAGGGACGGGATCACCACGCCCACCAGATTGACCCGCTGGCTGGCCAGCGCACCTGCGATCTTGTTCGGCACATAACCCAGCAGGCGCGCGGCGCGCAGCACCTTTTCGCGCGTGGCGGGCGAGACGTCGCCCCGGGCCCGCAAGACCCGGCTGACGGTCATCTCGCTGACCCCTGCGGCATCCGAGACATCGCGCAGGGTCAGGGGGCGGGGGTGTCTGTTCAAGGGTATCCTCCCATTCCGGATCATTGTTAGCGCCGGACACCGCATTTGTCCAAGCCCGTGCTTTTCCGTCTCAACAGGCGCGAAATCTGCGGTATGCTGCCGTTTGTGACATCATTCAAATGAGGCTGTTTATGAAACCGATTTTTGCCATTCTGACGCTGACGCTGCTGTCCGCCTGCATCGGCGGCGGCGCCCCACCCGTCAATCCCGTTGAACCCGGCGCTGCAGGCAATGCCTCCATCGCCGAGACATCCTGCCGGACGGCGGCGGCCAAGGACGGCCTGACGGTGAAAAGCCTGACCGCGTTCCGCGAAACCACCGGGCCCAGCGGGCCATCGGGCCTGTCATCCGTGCTGCGCGTCGGGGGCGCGCAGGAGGGCGAGGCGAAATGCGATTTCAGCTATGCCACCGGGCAGGCGGCGGTCACGCTTTACTGACGCGTATCACCAACGGTTTGCATGTCTTGGATCATCTTCAATCTGAATCAGATTGAAGATGACCCGCTCTAACGATTGCCCTTTGCCGCGGTTTTCGGCAGAAAGGCGGCACGACTCCGTAGCTCAGCTGGATAGAGCGACGGTTTCCTAAACCGTAGGCCGCGTGTTCGAATCACGCCGGGGTCACCAGATCAAAAAAGGGCGGTCCTTGCGGGCCGCCCTTTTCCTTTGCTCCCAAAGATCTCAGATATTGCCCGCTGCAAGCTCACTCGCAATGTGATCGGCCTGCCGGATCGCCAGCGCCACGATGGTCAGCGTCGGATTTTCGGACGCGCCTGTGGTGAACTGCGACCCGTCCGAGATGAACAGGTTTGCGATGTCATGCGTCTGGCCCCATTTGTTGACGACACCCTTGGCCGGGTCTTCCGACATGCGGTTGGTGCCCAGGTTGTGGGTGGACGGATAGGGCGGTGTCGGGAACACGCGCGTCGCCCCGACGGCCGTGTAGATCGCCGTCCCCTGCGCATAGGCATGGTTGCGCATCGCCACATCGTTCGGGTGGTCGCTGAAGTTGACGTTGGGCGAGGGCAGGCCGAATTGATCGGGCTGGTCCTTGTTCACCGTCACGCGGTTGGTTTCCTGCGGCATATCCTCGCCCACGATCCACATGCCCGCCATGTTTTCATAGCTGTCGAGCGCGGTCGTAAATTCACGCCCCCAACCACCCGGATCAAGGAAGGCTGCCATGAAGGGCAGACCAAGGGACAGCGTTTCCAGCTCGTAGCCGCCGACAAAGCCGCGTGACGGATCAAGGCGTGCCTCATCCTGCACAATGCCGGCCATCGTCGTGCCGCGCCACATCTTCACCGGCTTGTCGAACACGCCGTAAACCGAACCCGTGACATGCCGCATATAGTTGCGCCCAACCTGACCGGACGAATTCGCAAGGCCATCAGGGAACATCTCGGATGCCGAATTCAGCAGCAGACGCGGGCTTTCGATCGAATTGCCCGCGACGCAGACGATGCGGGCCATCTGGGTCTGCTCTTTTCCGTCGGCATCGAAATAGGTCACCCCCGTGACCTTGCCTGCGTCATCATGCAGGATCTTTGCCACATGCACACGCTCGCGCACTTCCAGATTGCCCGTCGCCTCGCCGTTCGGAATCTCGGTATAGGCGGCAGACCATTTCGCCCCCCATTTGCAGCCCTGAAAGCAGAACCCGGTCTGCTGGCAGGCCAGACGGTTGTCGCGGTTGGCCGAGTTGATGGCCATGCGCCCGGTGTGCACTTCCTTGTAACCCACGGCCAAGGCACCTTTTTCCAGCACCTTGTAGTTGTTGTTGCCGGGCAGGCCTTCACGGCCCCCGGTCCGGGTAACCCCCAGCTTTTCCTCGGCCAGATCATACCAGGGCGCCATTTCCGCGCCGTCGATGGGCCAGTCGAGCAGGTTGGCCCCATCCACCTTGCCGTAGTTCGTCAGCGCCTTCCATTCATGGTCCTGAAACCGCAGGGACGCGCCCGCCCAGTGGGTGGTCGTCCCGCCCACGGCCTTGACGATCCATGCGGGCAGGCCGCTGAAATCGCGGGCCACACGCCAGTCGCCACTGGTGGTGCGCTTGTCGAGCCAGGCCAGCTGGCCAAAGCTTTCCCATTCGTCGTTGATGTAATCCTCGGGCAGATAGCGCCCGCCCGCCTCCAGCGCCACGACCTTGACGCCCTTTTGCGCCAGCTCATTGGCCAGCGTGCCGCCACCTGCGCCCGTGCCGATGATGACGGTGACCGAATTGTCGGTCAGTTCAAACTTTGCAACCATGATCCTGTCCCCCCTTACAGCCAGGCAATGTCGTTGAAGCCGCGGTCGATATAGCCACCCTTGCTGAAGGACTCGCCCTCATAGCCGAACAGCGGCCAGACGGCCTTCTGGTTATAAAGCCCGGTCACAAGACCGCCCCGGATCTTCTGAAAGAACGCGCTTTGTTCCATGCCGCGCAGCACATCGACGCGGTCACGCTCCCATCCCATCGCAAGGTAGTTGGCATGGCCCATGCCCTGCGCCGCCCCGTTCAGTGCGGCAACGCCAGCCTCGATCTCGGCGGCGGTCTCAGCCGTGTCATAGCCTTTGACGGCGATCACATAGAATTCGGTCGGCACATGGTCATGCGGATAGATATCGCGCGCCATCTGCACCAGCGTCGCCATGGTTTCGGGCTGCAGCGCCACCACTTCGGTCGCCCATGCCGCATCGGGTGCGGCCACAAAGCCCGCGCCCACCATGAACGCGGCCCCCGCTGCAATCGAGTGCGACAACAGCTGCCGCCGGGATAGCCCCCTGTTTTCGTGTTTGGTCATGTCATCCCTCCCTGGGTTAAGCCTTGGGTTTGCCGCCCCTCCTCCCGAAGGGCGGTCACGCGGTCACAGATAGCGACCGCCGCGTTGCAGGACCTCGATCTGATAGCCATCGGGGTCGGCAATAAAGAAGAAGCGGGCGATCACCGTGCCCGCAGGTGCGAAATCCACCAGCTTGCGCGGGGCGAGGCCCGCATCCGTCAGGCGCGCGTGTTCGGCATCCACATCCGCCACCGAAAACGCCAGATGGCCATAGCCGTCGCCCAGATCATAGGGTTCGGTCCGGCCTTTGTTGACGGTCAGTTCCACCTCGAACGTGGCATCCGCGTTGGACATGTAGATCAGGGTGAAGCTGTCGAAATCCAGCCGGTCCGCAACGCGCAGCCCGAAGGCGGCCCCGTAGAACGCCACCGACCGCGCCTCATCCAGCACGCGAATCATCGTATGTATGGCTTTGGCCACTTTCCCCCCCGCAACGAATCGCCCGATGGCAATGTCCCTGTCAGGGTGCGCCCGATTGGCCGGGCGGTGGTAGTAACTGACTACTACGTCGCGTTTTTCGTGCTATTCCGCCGCTATCGCATGGGACGGGGTCGCTGTCTGCTCCAGATAGATCAGGCAGGTACAGCGCAACACCGACGAAAAATTCGCCGGTTCCCCATGTAATTCAATCACTTCTGCATGCAGCTTCGACATGAAGCCCGGCGTTGTCATCCCCTCGGCCGCGGCAATGTCATCCAGGATATGCCAGAACGTGTTTTCCAGACGGATCGACGTGCTCTGCCCGTTCAGCCGCAGCCGCCGCGTGGTCAGCGCATAGCGATCAGGAACCTGTTCCGCATACATCCGGCACATGACGCAGCCCCCCTTGGCGTGAACATCCAATTAGTCTGATTAATTGGCCAAAGCCGCCTCGCGTCAAGTCACAATGTCCCGTCGCGGCTATGCTCAGAAATCCAGATGCTCCACCGACAGGGCGTTGGCCTGGATGAACTCGCGCCGGGGTTCCACCACGTCGCCCATCAGCTTGGTGAAGATGTCATCGGCTTCTGCCAGATCATCGACCTTGACCTGCAGCAGGGTGCGCGCTTCGGGGTCCAGCGTGGTTTCCCACAGCTGTTCGGGGTTCATCTCGCCCAGACCCTTGTAGCGTTGCAGGCTCAATCCCTTTTCGCCCTCGGCCAGTATCGCCTTCAGCAGATCAATCGGCCCGTGGATCATCTGATCCCGGTCCTTGCGCACCAGGCGTGCAGGCCCCTTGAACGGATCACGCGTCTGGGCCGATATCGCCGACAGCCGCCGCGCCTCGCCCGACCGCAGCACCGCACCGTCCAGCGTGCGCAACTCCTCCACCCCGCGCAGGATGCGCGACAGCCGGATGCCATGATCCTGCGTGATCCGCCCCGACCAACCGCGTTCGTATTCCGTCGCGATCATATCCAGCCGTTTGGCCACCATATCGGCCACCGCCTGCAGATCGGCATCCGCTTGGCCCGCATCAAACGCGCCCGCCAGCGCCGCCTGCTCCAATATCCCGCGCGGATAATGCGTGGGGAACGCCTCCAGCACGCGGCGGAACTGCCGCGCCCCTTCGATCACGCGGGCCAGATCGGCCCCGGCAATCTCTTCCCCGCTCGTCAGGCGCAGTACGGCCCCTTCAAGGCCCATCTCGACCAGATAATCCTCCAGTGCGGCCTGATCCTTCAGATAGACCTCGGACTTGCCCCGTGCGACCTTATAGAGCGGCGGCTGCGCGATATAGAGGTAGCCCCCTTCGATCAGCGCAGGCATCTGCCGGAAAAAGAACGTGAGCAGCAGCGTGCGGATATGCGCGCCGTCCACGTCGGCATCCGTCATGATGACGACCTTGTGGTAGCGCAGCTTGGCAATATCAAACTCATCCCGCCCGATGCCCGTACCAAGGGCCGTGATCAGCGTGCCAATTTCCTGGCTGCCCAGCATCCGGTCAAACCGCGCGCGTTCGACGTTCAGGATCTTGCCCCGCAGCGGCAGCACCGCCTGATTTGACCGCGACCGCCCCTGTTTCGCCGACCCGCCCGCAGAATCGCCTTCGACCAGAAAAATCTCGGACTTTGACGCATCCTTTTCCTGACAATCCGCCAGTTTCCCCGGCAGGCTCGCCACGTCCAGTGCTGTCTTGCGCCGTGTCAGGTCGCGCGCCTTGCGTGCCGCCTCGCGCGCCAGTGCCGCCTCCACGATCTTGCCCACGATGATTCTGGCATTGGCGGGGTTCTCCTCGAACCATTCTGCCAGCTTTTCATTCACCAGATTTTCGACCGCAGGCCGCACTTCGGAACTGACCAGTTTATCTTTCGTCTGGCTGGAAAACTTCGGGTCCGGCACTTTCACCGACAACACGCATGTCAGCCCTTCGCGCGCGTCATCGCCGGTGAAATCGACCTTTTCCTTCTTCGCGATCCCCGATGTCTGCGCATAATTGTTGATCGTCCGCGTCAGCGCGCCGCGAAAGCCCGCCAGATGCGTGCCGCCATCGCGCTGCGGGATGTTGTTGGTAAACGGCAGCACCATTTCATTATAGCTGTCGTTCCACCACATCGCGACTTCGACGGTCATCCCGTTGCGTTCGCCGATCATGTAGATCGGGTCAGGCATGATGGAGGATTTCGAGCGGTCCAGATATTTTACATATTCCCGCACGCCGCCTTCATAGAACAGCTCGGTCAGCAGGGGTTCGGCGGGGCGTTCGTCCTCCACCACGATGCGCACACCTGAATTCAGGAAGGCAAGTTCGCGCAGGCGGTTTTCCAGTGTCTTGAAATTATAGTCGAGGTTGGAAAACGTCCCCTCGGGGATATTGGTCTTGGCCGATGCCAGAAACCGCACTTCCGTGCCCTTCATGCCGGGGGCTGGCCCCACCTCATGCACATGCACCACGCAATCGCCGTGTTCAAACCGCGCGCGGTATTCCGTGTCATTGCGCCAGACCGTCAGTTCCAGCCATTCCGACAGCGCATTGACCACCGACACGCCCACGCCATGCAGGCCGCCCGACACCTTATAGGCATTGCCGCTGTCGTCGGTATTGTTGAATTTGCCGCCCGCATGCAGCTGCGTCATGATGACTTCGGCCGCCGACACGCCTTCTTCCTGGTGGATGTCGACCGGAATGCCGCGCCCGTTGTCGCGCACCGAAACCGAACTGTCGGCATGGATTTTCACGCTGACGGCGGTGGCGTGGCCGGCCAGCGCCTCGTCAATGCCGTTGTCGACGACCTCATACACCATGTGGTGCAGACCCGATCCATCGTCGGTGTCACCGATATACATGCCGGGGCGCTTGCGAACAGCCTCTAACCCCTTGAGAACCTTAATGGAATCGGCACCGTAGCTTTCGGTCTTCTTGGCTGGTTCGGCCATACGTCGGAAACCCCTGTATTTGTGCGCAATTTATAGCGGTTCAGGGGGGGAATGTCACGCGGATGACACAAGATTTGGGGGTTTTCGGCGCGCGCCTACCCAAGGTTGCCGGCACCGATCACGACGCCGACGCCGATCAGTAAAATCCCCGAAATCACGTTGATCCGGCGGATGCTGGCGGGCGATGACAACAACTGCCGCGCGCGGTCGATGAACAGTGCGAGGCCCAGATTGCCGATCAGCGGCACCGCCGCCGACACAGTCAGGATCACCGCAATATCCCAGCCTGTCAGCTGCGTCAGATCAAAGAAGCCGGGCAGCATTCCCATATAGAACAGAATGGCCTTGGGATTGCCGATCACCACGGCAACGCCGGTCAGAAACCCCGCCAGCCGCCCCGGCCGCGTCAACCGGCTGTCTGCCGAAACAGCACCCGACTTGCGCAGCAGCATCACCCCCATGATGATGAAAATCACCGCCGCCACCCATTGCAGCAGGCCCAGAAACCCGCCGTAGACCGAAAGTATCCACGACAACCCGAAAATCGCCGCCAGCGGCCAGATCGCATCGCCCAGCACCACGCCCACCGCCAGCGGCCAGGCACTCGCAAACCCGCCCGCCAGCGTGCGCGCCGTCAACGCCACCCAGACCGGCCCCGGCACCGCCCAAAGGGCCGCCATGCCGCCTGCATAAAGCAGCACCTGAAATGCCGTGATGGTCATTGTGCCACCACCTGCGATCCCGCCCCGTCATCGCTGACCCAGAACATCTGCCCCCGCGCACCCAGCGTGTCAAACAGCGCGGCTTCCGTCCCCGTCATGATCGCCTGACAGCCCAGGGCGCAAATCTCGTCATACAGCGCCGCCCGCCGCCCCGCATCCAGGTGTGCGGCCACCTCGTCCAGCAGCAGCACGGGTGTCGCCCCCAGGCCCTGCGCCAGTGCCCGTGCATTCGACAGGATCAGGCTGATCAGCAGGGCCTTCTGCTCACCCGTCGAACACTGCGCCGCATCCACGCCCTTGGCCCGGTAGACCGCCGCAAGATCGGCCCGGTGCGGTCCCGCCAGCGTGCGCCCTGCCGCCATGTCGCGCGCGCGCGTCGCGGCCCAGATGCCCGGCAGATCCGCGCCATCCTCGGACCCGATGATCGCAAGGTCCGCCGCGGGAAATGCCGTCTCCGCCCCCTGCGCCGCCATCAGCCGTGCCACCGCCACCGCCCGGTTTGCCATGATCGCCGCTGCCGCGTCCGCCATCTGCCCCTCCAGCACCCCGTACCAGCGCGCATCGCTGACCTGATCCTTCAGCAGCCGGTTGCGGTCGCGCATCGCGCGCTCATACCCCAGCACCGCCTCCGCGTGATCCGGCGCAAAGCTCAGCGTCATGCGGTCCAGAAACCGCCGCCGCCCCTCTGCTGCCTCGATCCACAGGCGGTCCATCGCGGGCACCAGCCACAAGATACGCATCACCCGCCCCAGCGCCCCTTGCGTCGCGGCCTTCCCGTCAATCCGCACGCTGCGCCCTTCGCCCGGCTCCGCCCAGGTTTCCACCTCATGCGCCGCCGTTACCCCCCGCACATCCGCCCGGACCTTCCAGCCCATGCCTTCGGGCCTGCGCGACAGATCCGCCGCCTCCGCCCGCCGCAATCCCCGCCCCGGTGACAGCAGCGATACCGCCTCCAGCACATTGGTCTTGCCCGCCCCGTTCGCCCCCAAAATCGCCACAGGCCGCCCGTCAAAGGCCAGCCGTGCCGCGCGGTGGCTGCGGAAATGCGACAGGGTCAGTGATGTGATGGCAAAGCCGGGCACACTGTCCCCTTCCTCTGTTCCCAACTATCCCACGGGGGTCCGGGGGTGTGAAACCCCCGGCGGCTGATCACACGCGCATCGGCATGACGACATAGACCGCCGACAGGTCATTGCCTTCGCGCATCAGGGTCGGATCGCCCGATGAATTGAACAGGAACACCGCATTCTCGCGGTCCACTTGGCTTGCGATTTCCAGCAGGTATTTCGCGTTGAACCCGATCTCCAGCCGCTCGTCGCTATAGGCCACCGCCAGTTCTTCCTCGGCTGCCCCGCTGTCGGGT
>JAAFHS010000004.1:0-10646 GCA_013298485.1 Rhodobacterales bacterium | reverse complement strand
CCAGCCTGTCCTCGTCCAGCGACAGTTTCACTGCGCGGCTCCGCTCCGATGATACCGTGGCCACCCGGTCGACCGCCTTGGCAAACTCGCTCGCGTCCACCTCCAGCCGCCGGGTGTTTCCCGTCGGGATCACCCGCGTGTAGTCGGGGAAGGTGCCGTCAATCACCTTGGATGTCAGCGTGATTGCGGGCGTTGCAAAGCGCACCTTGGTTTCCGACACCGACACCGCGATTTCCGCGGTATCATCATCCAGCAGTTTGCGCAGTTCATTCACCGTCTTGCGCGGCACGATCACCCCCGCCATGCCCGCCGCCCCATCGGGCAGCGCCGCGTCGATCCGTGCCAGCCGGTGGCCATCGGTCGCGACACAGCGCAGCACCTGGCCACTGTCACCGGTGGCCACATGCATATAGACGCCGTTCAGGTAATACCGTGTCTCCTCGGTCGAGATCGCGAATTTCGCCTTGTCGAACAGGCGGCGCAACACGCCCGCCGGGGCCGCGAAATTCGTCACATATTCGGATGAGGCCATCACCGGGAAATCTTCGCGCGGCAGGGTCGCCAGGCTGAAGGTCGACCGCCCCGCCGCAACCGTCAGCCGCCCCGTTGCCGCATCCTCGGTCAGTGCGACCAGCGCGCCATCGGGCAGCTTGCGCACAATTTCATGCAGCATCACGGCCGAGACCGTGGTCGAACCTGCGCGTTCCACCATCGCAGGCGCGCGGTCCAGCACTTCGATATCCAGATCGGTCGCGCGGAAACTGACCTGCGCGCCTTCCGCCTCGATCAGGACGTTGGCCAGGATCGGGATCGTGTTGCGCCGTTCCACCACCGACTGCGCCTGCCCCAGTGCCTTCAGCAGCGTGCCGCGTTCAATGCTGATCTTCATCGTCTATCCCCCTGTCCGCACCCCGCCTTGCAGGGACGCAGAACCTATCCACTTTTCAGCGGTTCTCAAGCATTTTGGTGACTGTGGAAGTGATTAAGCGGCGGGTCAAGACAGGCTTAGCCCTGCAACTGCCGCCGCAGCATCTGCAGATCGTCCGACATCTGCGAATCCGTCGCCATCAGCTCTTCGATCTTGCGGATGCCATGCATGATTGTCGTATGATCGCGCCCGCCAAAGCGCCGCCCGATTTCCGGCAGCGACCGTGGCGTCAGCTGTTTGGCCAGATACATCGCGATCTGGCGTGGCCGCGCAATCGTGCGCAGGCGTTTCGGCCCCACCATATCCGACAGGCGCACGTTGTAATGTTCGGCCACGCGGCGCTGGATCTCTTCAATCGTCACCTTGCGGTCCGAGGCGCGCAGGATGTCCGACAGGCAATCCTGCGTCAGTTCCAGATTGATCTCGCGCCCGACAAGGCTCGCGAATGCGAACAACCGCGTCAGCGCCCCTTCCAGAACGCGCACGTTCGTGGTGATGCGATGCGCCAGAAATTCCAGCACGCCTGCCGCGATCTGCAACCCGCGATACTGGCCCCGGTAGTACTCGGCCTTCTGCTGCAAAATCCCCAGCCGCAATTCGTAATCGGTGGGGTGCAGGTCCACCACCAGACCGCATTGCAACCGGCTTTTGATGCGTTCTTCCAGATCCTTGATTTCACCCGGCGCACGGTCTGCCGAAATCACGATCTGCTTGTTCTGGTCGACCAGCGCATTGAAGGTGTGAAAGAACTCCTCCTGCGTGCTGTCCTTGCCGGCGATGAACTGCACATCGTCCACCATCAGCACGTCAACGGACCGGAACAGCCCCTTGAAATCCATCACCGACCGGTCACGCAGCGATTGCACAAAGCGGTACATGAACTGCTCTGCCGACAGGTACAGCACCCGCAGCTCCGGCTCGCGCGCGTTCAGCTCGTGTGCGATGGCATGCATCAGATGGGTTTTCCCCAAACCGACGCCGCCATACAGAAACAGCGGATTGAAGGCGACAGGCCCGCCTTCGGCCACGCGGCGCGCTGCGGCATGGGCCAGCTCGTTCGGCTTGCCCACGACGAAACTGTCAAAGGTGAAGCGTGCATCAAGGGGCGCGCTTGGCAGATCGTCCTCGGGCCGCTTGGCGACACGATCCGGCACGCGGCCGACGGGTTTCAGGCTGGGCGCATTGGCTGCGGCCTGCACGACCACGAATTCCAGACGCTCCACCGCGGCACCGACGCCGTTCATATGGGATTGGATGTGATCGCCGTAGTTCCGTTTGACCCAGTCGCCGAAAAACGTGGTGGGCACCTCAAAGCGCGCGGTGCCGTTTTTCAGATGTGAAAGCGTCAGAGGTTCGATCCATGTGACGAAATTATTCTTGCCAACTTGCTTTAACAGCTCGGCCTTCACCTTTACCCACGTCTCTTTCGTCATTCTGTCCAACCTGTATCCAGCCATCGCCGCAGGCGCGCTGCCATGCGTCATCTTTTGTCACGAACACCGATATGGGGCCTGCCTTTTCAAGCGGGCTGTGGCCATGCCAAGGGCATAGCCGACGCAGAAACAAACAGTCCCGAACACGAAGGCCGGATTGGCCTTTGCGCCCGGATGCAAGTCATGGATGCGTTCCCGCAGACCACGCAAGCCAAGGATCAGACAACGCATCTTTCATGGTGCAGTTTCAGTTCAGCAGCTGCCCGCACATTTTTCCGTCGTCTGCCCCCGTCATGTCCCCCATAACGAAGTGAATCGCTGTCTCAACGGTAACAAGGGGGTGACGACAAGCGCAACTGATCTTACGGCTTGACAGCGCTTTCCCGTGGCGAATCCCAAGGGCAGTGCAAAAGCGCAACGCCCGGGCAAAAAATCGCCGTTCGAAATGAAAAAGACGCGCCCGGACGGACGCGCCTTTCGCCAATTCCGGCCCTGCGGATCAGACGGCGGCAACCGCCTTCACACGCGACGACAGCCGCGACATTTTCCGCGCAACGGTGTTCTTGTGCAGAATGCCTTTCGACACGCCACGGGCCAGTTCCGGCTGGGCGGCCGTCAGGGCGGCGGCAGCGGCGGCCTGATCGCCCGATGCGATCGCCTCTTCAACTTTGCGCAGGAAGGTGCGGATGCGCGAACGGCGGGCCTTGTTCACGGCATAGCGGGCCTCGGACTGGCGGGCGCGCTTTTTGGACTGGGCAGTATTTGCCATTGGTATGGTTCCCTAGGGGTCAGTTACAATTCTTTGCGCCAAACCCCAAAGGCCCCGTTTGATCCAACGGGAACGAATCTGCCTAAAGCGGGCTCACACGCATGTGATGGCGGCAGTACGCGAAGCGCTGATGAAAGGAAAGCGAAAAAACCGCGCAGCCGGCGGCACGGCAGGCGACAGGGGCGTTACTTGTCACGGAACTGCGGCATGCGCTTTTCCAGGAATGCCGCCATCCCCTCTTTCTGGTCCTCGGTCGCGAACAAGGCGTGGAACAGACGGCGTTCGAACAATATCCCCTCGCGCAGGCTGGTTTCCTGTGCGCGGCTGACGGCCTCTTTCACCGCCATCACGGTCAGCGCCGATTTTTCGGCGATCTTCATCGCGGTCTTCATCGCCTCTTCGATCAGGTTTTTGGCGGGCACAACGCGCGACACAAGGCCCGCGCGTTCCGCCTCGGCCGCATCCATGTTGCGGCCCGTCAGGTGCATGTCCATCGACTTCGACTTGCCCACCAGCCGGGTCAGGCGCTGCGTGCCGCCCATGCCGGCCACGATGCCAAGGTTGATTTCGGGCTGCCCGAACTTGGCGGTATCCGCCGCGATGATGAAATCGCACATCATCGCCAGCTCGCACCCCCCGCCCAGCGCATAGCCCGCCACCGCTGCGATCATCGGCTTGCGGATGCGCTGGATTTTTTCGATCTCTGCGCCGAACATATCGCCGCTATAGGCATCCACGAATGTCTGTGCCGCCATTTCGCGCACGTCCGCCCCGGCGGCAAAGGCCTTGTCCGACCCGGTCAGCACGATGCAGCGCACCTTGTCATTCCGGTCGGCGGCCGTCAGCGCCTCTGCCAGGTCCTGCATCAGCCGCAGGTTCAGGGCATTCAGCGCATCGGGCCGGTTCAGCCGGATCAGCGCCACATAATCCTCGATCTCGACGATCAGTGTTTCATAGGCCATCGCGCGCACTCCGGTTGGGCACCAGCGCGTGTCTTAGCAGCAGGCACCGATCCCGCCAAGTCACCTCTGGCAGACCGGACAATAGAAGGATGACCGCCCCGCCTGCACGACGCGCGCCACGCGGCCACCGCAACCCGGTGTCACGCAAGGCTGCCCCTCGCGCCCGTAGACGTGAAAGCTGTGCTGGAAATACCCCAACTCCCCATCTGCCTGCCTGTAATCGCGCAAGGATGATCCGCCCGCCTCGATCGCCTCGGTCAGGACCTGCCGGATGATCGGCACCAGGCCCCGCACCCGCACCGCCGCGATCTGCCCCGCCTGACGCGTCGGACGCAGGCCTGCGCGAAACAGCACCTCGCACACATAGATATTGCCCAGACCCGCCACCACCCGCTGATCCAGCAGCGCCGATTTGATGGGCGTGTTCCGGCCTTTCAGGCGTGCCACAAGATAATCCTCGTCAAAGCTGTTGCCCAGCGGCTCCGGCCCCAGACCCGCCAGCAGGGGATGCGCATCGCCCCCTGCTGTCGGCATCATGTCCATCGCCCCGAACCGCCGCGCATCGTTGAACGTGATCCGCGCCCCGCCCGCCATGTCCAGCACCACATGGTCATGCTTGGCCGGGGCCGGATGGTCGTGATGAAACACACCCACCAGCCCCCCCGATATCAGCATGCGCCCCGACATGCCCAGATGCACCAGCAGCGTCTCACCCGATGCAAGGTCCGCCAGTATGTATTTTGACCGCCGCCGCAGGCCCAGCACCCGCTGCCCGGTCAGCCGTGCCGCCATCCCTTGTGGAAACGGCCAGCGCAGGCCGTCGCGGTTCACCTGTGCACCTGCAATGACCTGCCCCTCCATCACGGGGATCAGGCCACGGCGGACTGTTTCAACCTCGGGCAGTTCCGGCATTGCGGGCTTCATTCCGTTCAAGAACTTCGGCCACAAATGTCAGCAAACCCGGCATCCCCACAAGGTGTTTCAGCACCTTCACGCGCCCGCCTTTGGCGAAGGCCAGCACATACTGGTAATTCTGGTCATCATCGATGCCCAGCAGATCATCCCACATATAGATGCGGCGCCAGAACAGGAAACGTGTCAGGATCATCACGCTGCGATCCACCCGCAGCTCATACGTGAAAACCTCGACCATCCCGATGATCACACCCAGCGAGATCAGGACGGGAATGATGCCCCGCTGCGGCAGAAAACCCGTGGGTTCAAATGCGCCAGACCACAGCAGCACCAGAAGTGCCGTGCTCAATCCCGCCGAGATCAGGCGCAGGCCCAGCGTCGTGCGCATTTCAATCGTATCGATCGTGACCCGCGGTGCGGCATTTTCCCCCAGCGTCGCGATCAGTGACAGATCGCCCGGCAGGGGTTGCGCCACACGCGACAATGCCGTGCGCCCCAGGCGGTTGCCCAGGGGCGCGTGCCGGTCGCGCTGGCGCGCGCGCGCCCAGACACCAATGGCAATTGATCCGAACACCGCAGCGGGGATCAGCCAGAAGTACTGCGTCAGTGCGGCGATTTCGGCCATCAGGCACCTTTCGTCGTTATGTGGTTTTCCTTGTACCGAACTATGTATATCCCGAAGGCGGCAAATGTTGGGCACAACCGTGATGACAGACGACGAAAACCACACCACGCATTTCGGTTTTCAAACCGTGCCCGAGGGCGAAAAGGCTGGCCTTGTGCATGGCGTTTTCACCCGCGTGGCGTCCAAATACGATGTGATGAATGACCTGATGTCGGGCGGCGTGCACCGGTTGTGGAAAGACGCCATGATGGATTGGCTCGCCCCCCGCCCCGGACAGCGGCTGCTGGATGTGGCCGGCGGGACGGGTGATGTCGCCTTCCGGTTTCTGAAACGCGCGCCGCAGGCCTCTGCCGTCGTGCTGGATATGACCGAATCCATGCTGGTGGCAGGGCGCAAGCGGGCCGAGGCGGACCGGTTGGCCGAACGCCTGGACTGGGTCGTGGGCGATGCGATGGCCCTGCCATTTCCATCAAACAGCTTTGACACCTACACCATCAGCTTTGGCATCCGCAACGTGACCCGCATCGCCGATGCCCTGGCCGAGGCGTTTCGCGTGCTGCGTCCCGGCGGCCGCCTGATGGTGCTGGAATTCAGCCGCATTCCGAATGATCTGATGCAGAAAGCCTATGATCTTTATTCCTTCAATGTCATCCCCGTGATGGGGCAGGTCGTCACCGGCGACCGAGACAGCTATCAGTATCTTGTTGAAAGCATACGTAAATTCCCAGATCAGGACACATTCGCCGGAATGATCAGGGCTGCGGGTTTCGATCAGGTCAAGTACCGCAACATGACCATGGGTGTCGCCGCCCTGCATTCGGGGTGGAAGATCTGACGTGAGGGGTCCGCACAACATCATCCGCCTTGTGCGGACCCTGGCCACGCTTGAACGCACAGGTGCCATCGGTGTGGTGCTTGAGGCGTTTCACGCCCCGCCGCGCCTGCGGGCCGTTGCGCGCATCCTTGGCTGGCCGTTCAAATGGCTGGGCCACCAGGGCGATCTGTCACTGCCCCCCGCCACTCGCGCGCTGACCGCCCTTGGGCCTGCCTACATCAAGTTCGGGCAGATCCTGTCGACCCGGCCCGATGTGGTGGGCGAAGAGCTGGCGCTGCAACTGAAATACCTGCAGGACAAGCTGCCGCCGTTTTCCACCGATGTCGCGAAAAAGATGATCGCCGCCGAGCTGGAAATGCCGGTGGCGCAGGTCTTTTCCGAATTCTCCGAACCCGTTGCCGCGGCCTCCATCGCGCAGGTCCACCGCGCGCGGCTGGCCGAAACGGGACAGGAGGTCGCGGTCAAGGTGCTGCGCCCCAATATCGAACGCGCCTTTCGCAAGGATATCGACGCGTTCTACTTTGCTGCCCGCGCCATTGAACTGCTTGCCCCCGGTGCGCGGCGTCTGCGCCCCATGGATGTGATCACCCATTTCGACGGTGTGGTGAAGGGCGAACTGGACTTCCGGC
Source organism: Rhodobacterales bacterium (assembly GCA_013298485.1). Lineage (GTDB taxonomy): Bacteria > Pseudomonadota > Alphaproteobacteria > Rhodobacterales > Rhodobacteraceae > JAAFHS01. The sequence goes on along the minus strand of JAAFHS010000004.1, from coordinate 3,550 downwards.
TGGAAAGCTCCGCTGCCGCCGAATTCGCCGCCAATACCGAAAAGGATGCGGGTTTTCAGGTGCCGCGCCCGATCTGGCATCTGTCCGGGCGCACGGTGATGACGCTGGATTGGGCCGAAGGCATCAGCATGTCGGACAATGCCGCGATAGATGCGGCAGGCCACGACCGCCGTGTGCTGGGCTCGCGCGTGATGGAGTTGTTCCTGAACCACGCGTTGCGCGACGGCTATTTCCACGCGGATATGCATCAGGGCAACCTCAAGGTCGCGGCCAACGGCAATATCATCGCCTATGATTTCGGCATCATGGGGCGCCTGGATGAATACACCCGGCGCGTCTATGCCGAAATTCTGTTCGGCTTCATCCGCAAGGATTACCGCCGCGTGGCCGAGGTGCATTTCGAGGCAGGCTATGTGCCTGCCGACCGCGATATTGACGAATTCGCGCGGGCCTTGCGGGCGGTGGGCGAGCCGATCTTCGGCATGGATGCATCGCGGATTTCGATGGCACGCCTGCTGACCTATCTGTTCGAGGTGACGGAACGGTTCGGCATGGAAACGCGTACCGAACTGATCCTGTTGCAGCGCACGATGGTGGTGGTTGAAGGTGTGGCGCGGGGGTTGGATCCGAACCTGAACATCTGGCAGGTCGCCCAGCCGATTGTCACAGGCTATGTGTCGAAAAACGTAGGCCCCCGCGCGCTGCTGCGTGATCTGGTGAAAACGGCGCAGGTGCTGGCGCGGTTCGGCCCCAAACTGCCGCGCATGGTCGAACAGGTGTTGATCGCGCAGGCCGATAAACCCCCGCCGCTGCCACCGCGCCGCGAATGGCGCACGTTGACCATGCTGCTGGGCGGCGCAGGCCTTGTGGCGCTTGGCGTCTGGATCGGCACGCGGATTTAAGCCCCGGGGGGACATCCGCGCGTCCATCACATAGGGTTATCAAAGTGTTAAAATGACCCCGAAAATAAAAGTCAACCTGCTGTAATTAAAGGGAATACTTGAAAATTGACAGCCGTCAATTTTTGGCAACCTACCCGGCCCGCAATGCCGTGATCCTGTCCGCCTGCACCTCGATCCCGCCGTCCAGCAGCAGTCTGGTGCCGCCCGGCCCGCCGCGCGCCTCGACGATGCGGGCGTAATGCTCCATCGGGGCCGTCGTCAGCCTTTCCTCACCGCGGTAGCTTTCCAGTTCCAGCGTGTATCGTCCGGGTGACAGCGGCAATCCATCGATCCCGGTTCCCGTCCAGTCGAACGGGGTGGTGGTGGGCGGGATGTCCTGGCGCGACACAACCGTTCCCTCGCTGTCCTTGACGACCAGCGTCGCCCGGTCGGCCCCCGCCGCCGGGTTGGGCGACAGCGTCACGGGCGTGCCGGCCCATGCAACCGGCGCATCCGTCCGTGCCTGCTGCCCGACCCAGCCTGCCAGCTGCGACATGCCCATGATGTTGAACTGCCCACCCAGCGCCTCCAACAGCTGATTGGTGCGGGTCTGCTGTTCGACGCCGGAAAATGTCGCCAATTGCACGGCATAATCGCTTGATTCAATCGGGTTCAGCGGGTCCTGGTTCTGCAGCTGCGTCGTCAGCATCCGCAGGAACGTGGTGTAGTCGCTGGTGATTTTCGCCGCAGCCGTATCCGATGCCGTGGGCCGTGTGCCGGGGGTGACCGGGATCAGGGAAACATCCATTCTTGTCGTCCTTTCATAATCTCAGATTAAGCCCGCCTTTGAAGGCGCGCGGCGGCGGTGGTGCGGGGGCTGTGAAAGATGGTGGTGGTGCCGCAGCGCCGGGTTGCGGCGCGGTGCCACCCGGCGGCATCTGCGGCGTGCCTGACCCACCACCCTGCTCATGGGATGCGCCGAAGTTCAGGCTGGCCCCCTGAAATCCCGCCTGCCGCAGATCGGCGAGCAGCTGATCGGCATGACGGCGCATCAGATCAAGCGTATCGGGGCGTTCGGCAATGATGGTGACCACAAGATCGGTGTGCGTCTGGTCCATGCGAAACCGCACCGACCCCAGTTCGGGCGGGTCAAGCCGCAACTCCACCGGCTGTGCCGGATTGTCCTGAAACGCGGCGGTAACCGCCTGCGGCACTGCGGCCAGCGGCGTGGCCTGCATCGGCCCCGTAGGGCCGGGCGCGGATTGCGCGGGGCCAGCGACAGGCGGCAGCATCGTGTCCGGCATGCCAGCCACGGTGCGGTCCGGCCCCGGCAGAAGGGTCTGGTCGGCAGCGAGAGCGGGGGTATTTCGGGCGTCGGCAATGGCGGCATCGCGTGCCTGCACCGATTGCGATCCATCACGCGGGCCCGCAGCGACGCGCGCGACCGAGGCATGGCGTGGCGCCTCCACCGCAGTGTCATCCGCAGGCCCGATCACTGCGCCATCGTTGACGGGGGCATCGGCTGTGGCGGGCGGTTGCAGAAACGCATAGGACCGGGCGGTGACCCTGTCGATGGTGCCAGCGGTGCCGATCACGCTCCGCACGTCCCCGGATATCTGTCGCAACTGCGGTAAGGCTGTCCTGTCGCCATTCGCCGCGGTCACGATGGGTGGGGTTGGCCCCGCCGCCGCCCCGGGGTTTTGTTGCGGGATCACATCTTGTGGCACCGCCACCGTTTGCAATTGCGCCGCCAGCACGGGCGCAGGTACCGGTGCTGCAGGGGCGGTGATCACGGCCCCGGCTGGCTGATCACCGGCGGGCGCGATCTTCGCGGCAATCGGCGACGGCGGCGTTGCGGGGCCTATGGATGCCTCGGCTTGGAGGTTCGTTGCGGGCTTCGGAACCGGTGAATGCACGTCAACAACACGGGGGGCGGCCAAGGCAGGGGCCGCGTCGGTTGGGACAACCTTAGGCTCGTGGCCCTGCACCGGGGCGGGGTGAAAAGGCTGTGCCACATCCGGCGATGGCACAGCATCAGGCCGCGGTGTCACACCGGGCAGCGATGACACCGCCGCTTGCACTGCCGGGGCCGCGACACGGCTTTCCTGCGGGTAGATCGACCGGGTCGGCGTTGGCCAGAACGGCAAGACGGGCGGCAAGACCTGCGTGATCCCGTCCGTTGCGGCGTCGTCGCGGATCAGGGATGCGGCATTCGCATCATCCGCCGTCGGGGGCCCTGCAACATCCGTTGGCGGTGCGGTGACAAGTGCTGTCGGCACCGATCCTGCCTGCAGCAGCCCGATGATATCGGCAAATGCAACCGCCGCCTCCGGCATGCCCGGTGGCGCGGCCGTGGCCGGTTTCGGTGATTGGCTCAGGATCAGACTGACGGTTTGCATATGACCTACGACTTCTGCCGACAGGGCATGATTGGCATGCGGGAAGTTACCGCTTGTTTACCGCGCCGCCCCATAGTGCGAAAAATCTGAATGATCCGAGGATACGGCCATGCAAATCACCCCCCATCCCGCCGAGACCCCGCGTGAGGGTCTTCTGCGCGCCAAGGCACAGGAGCTTGAGACCACCTTTCTGTCGGAAATGCTGTCGCATGCGGGTTTTGGGGATGCACGGACCAGCTTTGGCGGCGGTATCGGCGAAGATCAGTTCGC
>JAAFHS010000399.1 GCA_013298485.1 Rhodobacterales bacterium | reverse complement strand
CTTCTTGGCGCTGTACATAATCTGCTGCAAAATCGTTGGTCATGTCACTCACTCCCGGCAGTTTCGTTCCACGTCGCCTCGAATTCGGCACGTGTCAGTCGCGCATGGTCGCCAGCAAAGGCATAACCATCCGGCTTGCAATCCACATAGATTTCCTGCGTCAGCACCAGTCCAGTTAGATCATCCAGCGTACCCGCCGAGATGATGTAACCGGCGTCGTTCCCGACAGACCGATACCACAGCCCAGTTCCACAGCGCCCGCAGAACGAGCGCGTGGCCCAATCGGAAGACGCATAAATGACCACATTTTCAGCGCCTTCAATCTGCATGGCAGCAAAAGGCACATGAGCAGTGATCGTCGCCGACCCCGAAATGTGACGGCAGTTTGCGCAATGGCACGCATGCAGATGGTTCAGCAGTTCTGCCGCAAGGTAGCGCACCGCGCCGCAAAGGCATCTACCTTCGCGTGGACCCAGCGTCGTCACGGTGCATCCCCCGGCACAAACAAGTTCTTCGCCTCATACTCATCTTGCGTCGCCCGTCGGTGATCGCCCGCCAGCCTTACTGACGCCATCGCACGGTCGGCATAGACCTCTGACCGCAAGGGCGCGCTCAGCACCGCGTCAAACAGCCCCGGCATCAGGTCATAACCGGCGCCGTCCATGTTCCGCATCCACAGATGGCTGCCGCAGACCGCACAGAACGCCCGTTCTGCGAAGTGCGATGATGCGTGGCGCGTCACCGGCCCCGCCACCGTCACCCCATCCGCATCGGCGTTGAAGCACAGGAACAGCCCGCCCGACCAGCGCTGGCACATCCGGCAATGGCAGGCCCCGGGGCGCGGATCATGCGCCCCCGCCACCTGGATCGTCACCGCACCGCACAGGCAGTGGCCATGCAGGGCCGTATCCGTCATCTCGACACCACCGGCACAACCTTCACGCCCGTATCATCCCGCGACAGCACATCGTCGCATTCAAAAAGCGGCTGCGTTGCCGCAAACCCCGGCTCCCCCGGAAAGATGAACTGCAACGGGCTGCCGTCCAGCGGCAGCATCTGCCCGTCCAGCATCGTCTCGCCGGGCCCGGAAAAGAACAGCCGCCATTCCGGATGGATGTATTCATTGCCCTGCGCGCGGCGCACGATATTGCCCGCGCTGTCCACCTCGGTATAGTCATATTCGGTCTGCTGCAGCTGGATACCATCAATGACAAAGGTCTGGCCTGTCAGGCGGTCATAGCCTTTGGCCGTCGTGTTCAGGCCCGTATCGCGGGTCAGGTTGAACTCGAAATCATCCTGCCCATCGGCCAGCAGTTCCGAAAAACTCGCAGGGTCCGCCGGGTTCGGCCCCAGCCGCTGCACCTCTGGCGGGTCGATGTCGATGCTTTCGATCCACTGCGTTTCATTGTCGATGCGCGAGTTGAAAAAGATCCCCTCCTGATCGAAATCCGCCCGCCATTTGTCACCAGGATTGTCCGCCGCACAGGTATAATGGTTCGACACCCGGCACTGCCGCGACTGCACGGTCATATACAGCGTGCAGCCCTCAGGCGGGGTGTAGGTGCCCGCCGTGGCGGGGAAGGGGATCAATGCGAGCGTGAACATGGTCGTCAGGGCGCGTTTCATTTTCGTCCATCCTTCGTACAAAAGTCAGTACAGCTGACATTTCGGATTGTAAGGGCTCAAGCGCAATATGGCCCATCCCTGTATCAATCCTGTATCTTTCCCAGACACTTAACATCTCATTTACCATTCACTCTGCCGCCACTGCCGCAGGCTGCGCCAGATAGGCCAGCATCGCATCTGCCGCCTCGCGCCCATCCCTGATCGCCCAGACAACGAGGCTTGCCCCCCGCACGATATCCCCTGCTGCATAAACCCCCGGCAGGTTCGTCGCATGTGTGCGGAAATCCGCCTTGATCGTGCCCCAGCGTGTGACACCCAGCTCTGGCACACCCCACAGCGCGGGCAGCGCCTCGGGCTCGAACCCCAGCGCCATCAGGCACAGGTCCGCAGGCTCCACATAGTCCGCACCTTCAATAATTTCAGGCACCTGCCGCCCCGTTGCGTCGGGTGCGCCCAGGCGCATCTGCTGCACCATCACACCGTCCACCACATTGCCGCCGGTAAATCCCTTAGGTGCTGCCAGCCAGACGAATTCCACGCCCTCTTCCTCGGCATTGGCCACTTCGCGCTGCGATCCCGGCATGTTGGCGCGGTCGCGGCGGTAGAGGCATTTCACCGACAGAGCCCCTTGGCGGACCGCCGTGCGCACGCAGTCCATCGCCGTATCGCCGCCGCCGATCACCACCACCCGCTTGCCGCTCGCGTTCAACTCCCCTGAATCAAACTCCGGCACATCGTCGCCGAAACTTTTTCGGTTGCTGGCCGTCAGAAAATCCAGTGCCGCCACCACGCCCTGCGCGCCCACACCCGGTGCGGCCATATCCCGCGCCTTGTAGACGCCCGTCGCAATCAGCACCGCGTCATGCTGCCCCCGGATCGCATCGAAGGTCAGATCTTCGCCAACACGGCAGTTCAGCACGAACTGCACACCCCCCGCCTCCAGCTGGTCAATGCGCTGCATCACAACATCTTTTTCCAGCTTGAAGCCCGGTATGCCATAGGTCAGCAGGCCGCCAGCGCGGTCATACCGGTCATAGACCGTGACCTGCACACCCGCCCGGCGCAGCACGTCCGCCGCAGCCAATCCCCCTGGCCCCGCCCCGATGATCCCCACCGATTCCGTCCGTTCTGCCCGCGGCCGGATCGGTTTGACCCAGCCGTTTTCCCAGGCAAGGTCCGTCAGGTATTTCTCGACCGACCCGATGGTCACCGTGCCATGGCCCGACTTTTCGATCACGCAATTGCCTTCGCATAGCCGGTCCTGCGGGCAGATGCGGCCACAGATTTCGGGGAAGGTGTTGGTCGCCTGTGACAGCTCATACGCCTCCTCCAGCCGCCCTTCGGCGGTCAGGCGCAGCCAGTCGGGGATATTGTTGTGCAGCGGGCAATGCGTCTGGCAATAGGGCACGCCGCACTGGCTGCAACGGCCTGCCTGTTCGGCGGCTTTATCGGCGGCGTACTCGCGGTAAATCTCGTGGAAATCCTGTGCGCGCAGGTTGGGGGCACGCTTTTCCGGCATCTCGCGCCCCGTGGTGACGAACTGAAGCATCTTCTGCTGTGCCATAACGCGTTTCCTGAGGGTTTCCGAGGTTTGCGCGTTCATAAACCGGGCTGCGTGGAAATAAAAGTCAATCATACTGACCTAATCGCAGGTTTCCTGAAGGTCAGACTGAAATTTCTACCTGATGAGACAAAAAATAGG
>JAAFHS010000398.1 GCA_013298485.1 Rhodobacterales bacterium | reverse complement strand
AGGGGAAAAGGGCAGGCTTGAAGCCGAGCTTGCAACGCTGACCAACCGCACGCGGCGGCTGTCGGACACCTATCTGGACCTTGACCTGTTGGATGAGCAGGCGCGCGATGTGCTGGGCTATGTCCGGGCGGATGAGATCGTGATCCGCTGAAAGCAGGCGGGCGGGCCGCGGTTCGTTATCAAAAGATGAAGACCCCAGAAAAGGGCCAGAAAGACAGCAGAAACGGGCCATACTGCGGACCGCCGTTTTTGCTGTCGCAATCGTCCGTCCCATCATCAGATGGCGTCGCCTGCCCTTGCGGGCAGACGACAGGTTTTGTGAGACGCTGACCGGGCAAGGGCCCGGATCAGCGCCAGGTTGCCTGCGGCGCGGATATTTGAGCAGAAAGGAAGATGCAGTGCGAACCGCCGCCAAGCGATATCTTTTGCCTTTATTCTCCGTCTTGTGCGCGATAGTTTAAGGGTGAACTATCTTTGGCCCACGCGGGAAGGAGCCTGACATGGCTGCGAAGAAACCAGGCGAAAAATCCAATCATTCCAAGGACGAACTGCTGCATTTCTATCGCGAGATGCTGCTGATCCGGCGATTCGAGGAAAAGGCGGGGCAGCTTTACGGCATGGGCCTGATCGGGGGGTTCTGCCATCTGTACATCGGGCAGGAAGCGGTCGTGGTGGGGCTGGAGGCGGCGACCAAGGCCGGTGACAAGCGTGTCACCAGCTATCGCGATCACGGGCACATGCTGGCCTGCGGGATGGACCCGAACGGGGTGATGGCGGAACTGACGGGCCGCATCGGGGGCTATTCCAAGGGGAAAGGCGGCTCGATGCACATGTTCTCCAAGGAGAAGCATTTCTATGGCGGGCACGGGATCGTGGGGGCGCAGGTGCCCTTGGGGGCGGGGCTGGCCTTCGCGGACAAGTATCTGGGCAATGACAATGTGACCTTCACCTATTTCGGCGATGGCGCGGCCAATCAGGGACAGGTGTACGAGACTTATAACATGGCGGAGTTGTGGGCGCTGCCGGTGATTTTCGTGATTGAAAACAACGGCTATGCGATGGGGACAAGCGTGAAGCGGTCGACCAAGTCAACGACGCTGTATGGGCGCGGGCTGGCCTACGGAATCCCCGGCGAGCAGGTGGACGGGATGGATGTGCTGGCGGTGAAGGCGGCGGGCGAGAAGGCCGTGGCGCACTGCCGGGCGGGCAAGGGGCCCTACATTCTGGAAATGATGACCTATCGCTATCGCGGGCATTCGATGTCGGACCCGGCGAAGTACCGCACGCGGGAAGAGGTCGAAAAGATGCGGGCTGAAAAGGACGCGATTGAACATGTGCGCGATCTTCTGGTGAATGCGGGGCTGGCGACGGATGACGATCTGAAGGCCATCGACAAGGACATCAAGGCGCAGGTCAATGCAGCGGCCGAATTTTCAAAAGACAGCCCAGAGCCATCTTTGGATGAGCTTTGGACCGATATCTACGCATAAGGGAGAGAGACGATGGCCACGCAAGTACTGATGCCCGCGCTTTCGCCCACGATGGAGGAAGGCACGCTGGCCAAATGGCTGGTGAAAGAGGGCGACAAGGTGAAATCCGGCCAGATATTGGCCGAGATCGAGACGGACAAGGCGACGATGGAATTCGAGGCGGTCGATGAAGGGATCATCGGGCGGCTGCTGGTGGCCGAAGGGACGGCAGGCGTGAAGGTGAACACGCCGATTGCGGTGATGGTGGAGGATGGTGAGACGGTCACGGACACTCCGACGGCGGCGGTTGTGGCGGAGATCCCGGCTGAAGCCCGGCCTACGCAGGCGGCGGTTCCGGTTGCTGCCGTGGCGGCGGCCCCTGCCCCGGTGGCGGCAGCAGGCTGGCCGCATGCCGACCTGCCCGAGGGCGTTCCGACCAAGACGATGACGGTGCGCGAGGCGCTGCGCGAGGCGATGGCCGAGGAGATGCGGGCCGATCCGACCGTGTTCCTGATGGGCGAAGAGGTGGGCGAATATCAGGGGGCCTACAAGATTTCCCAAGGATTGCTGGATGAATTCGGCCCCAAGCGGGTGGTGGATACGCCGATCACGGAACACGGGTTTGCGGGCATCGCTGTTGGTGCATCCTGGGGGGGTACGCGGCCGATCCTGGAATTCATGACATTCAACTTCGCCATGCAGGCCATTGATCATATTATCAATTCTGCGGCCAAGACGCTGTATATGTCGGGTGGACAGATGGGGTCGCCCATCGTGTTCCGGGGGCCGAACGGGGCTGCGGCACGGGTGGGGGCGCAGCATAGCCAGGATTATGCGGCCTGGTATGCGGCCATTCCGGGGATCAGGGTCTGCATGCCCTATTCGGCGGCTGATGCGAAGGGTTTGATGAAAACGGCGATCCGTGACAACAACCCGGTGATCTTTCTGGAAAACGAGATCCTCTATGGCCGGTCGTTCGAGGTGCCGGTGCAGGATGATTTCACGGTGCCGTTCGGCAAGGCGTCGATCCTGCGGGCAGGGACAGATGTGACGATTGTGTCGTTCGGGATCGGGCTGACCTATTCCCTGCAAGCCGCTGAAGAGCTTGCGAAAGAGGGGATTTCGGCGGAGGTGATCAACCTGCGCACCCTGCGCCCGATTGATTATGACACGGTGCTGGCATCTGTGATGAAGACCAACCGCTGCGTGACGGTGGAGGAAGGGTTCCCGGTGGGGGCGATTGGCAACCACATCGGGGCTGTGATCATGCAACGCGCCTTCGACTATCTGGACGCGCCGGTGATCAACTGCACGGGCAAAGATGTGCCGATGCCCTATGCAGCCAATCTGGAAAAGCTGGCGCTGACGACGAGCGCAGAGGTTATCGCGGCGGTGAAATCCGTCTGCTATCGGTGAGGTGAAGCCATGGCTGTTGAAATTCTGATGCCGGCACTTTCCCCGACGATGGAGGAAGGCACACTGGCGAAATGGCTGGTGAAAGAGGGCGACACGGTCAAATCGGGCCAGATCCTCGCCGAGATCGAGACGGACAAGGCGACGATGGAGTTTGAGGCGGTCGATGAAGGGATCGTGGGGCGGATTCTGGTGGCCGAAGGGACGGCGGGCGTGAAGGTGAACACGCCGATTGCGGTGCTGGTGGAGGAAGGGGAAGCTGCGGATGCGGCCCCTGCCCCGGCCAAGGCTGCGGCCTCTCCGGCAGCGGCGGCTCCGGCGGAAAGCCGGGCTGAAGCCCGGCCGGCGGAGGCCGCGGCCCCTGCACCGGCAGCGCCGATTGCAACAGGTGGCGCGCGGGTGTTCGCCTCGCCACTCGCCCGGCGGATTGCTGCAGAAAAGAGGCT
>JAAFHS010000397.1 GCA_013298485.1 Rhodobacterales bacterium | reverse complement strand
GGGCACCATCGGCGGCGCGCTCGGGGCCGCGATCAGCGCCTATGGGCTTTACAGCCAGAACTTTCTCTTCCTCGTGATCGGCGCGCTCTTCACCGGCAGCTACATGTCCGCGCAAGGCTTCTTCCGCTTTGCCGCCACCGATACCGCATCCGATGCCTTCCGCCCCAAGGCGATTTCCTATGTCATGGTGGGCGGTCTTTTGTCCGCGATCACCGGGAACATCATGCTCAAGATCACCGATACCGCCACCGCGATCCCCTATCTTGGCACCTACATGGCCGTCATCGCCCTGAACCTTGTCGGCATGATCCTGTTCGCCTTCCTCAACTCCACCCGCCCCGCACCCGCGCTGCCGGGTGCCCCCACCGGGCGCACACGGATGGAACTGCTGGCCACCCCCCGCATCCTCGTTGCCGTCATCTGCGCCACCGTCAGCTATGCCCTGATGAACCTGATGATGACCTCATCGCCCATCGCCGTCGTCGGCTGCGGCTTTACCAAGGGCAACGCCACCGATGTCGTCACCTTCCATGTCCTTGCCATGTATGTGCCCAGCTTTTTCACCGGTCATCTGATCGCCCGGTTCGGCGCGGAAAAGATCGTGGCCACGGGCCTGTTGATCCTGGTTGGCGCGGGGGCCGTCGCCTATGCCGGGGTGGAGCTGGCGAATTTCTTCGGCGCGCTGATCCTTCTCGGGCTCGGCTGGAACTTCGGCTTCATCGGCGCCACCGCCATGCTGACCGCAAGCCACACGCCCGCCGAGCGTGGCCGCATGCAGGGCCTGAATGACCTGATCGTGTTTGGCGGCGTCACCCTCGCCTCCCTGTCCTCGGGCGGGCTGATGAACTGCTCAGGCGGCACAATTGTCGAGGGCTGGCATGCCGTGACCCTTGCGATGGCCCCCTTCCTGATCCTCGCAGGCTGCGCCCTGATCTGGCTTGCCGCCCGGCGGCGGCAAGCGATCTGACGGTGTGGCCTTTTCGTGCTGAGGTGGCCGATGCCGCCCGACGCGAATGGGTTGATAGTCAATTCCGCTGGGCCGCCGACACCTGGGGCCTTGCAGCTTTGCGCGGGCGGCGCCTGATCCGCCCCACCCGGCACGATTTCACCGCGGGGCGTGGCGAAGATCACGAGACAGCGTTTGCTGTCATGAACGATCTGCGCCGACATCTTGGATTAACGCACATTCAACTGGTGCTGGAGCCGCAGGCCACCCTGCAGGATGGATTGCATCCCGGATATGGTACCTTGTCTGAAACGGCAGGCACCTACTGGCATGATGACGACCAGCCGCTCATCACCTACGACCCCCGGCTGCTGCAGCGCCCTATCAGCTATATCGCCACGATGGCCCATGAACTGATGCATCTGAAGCTTTCATCCCATGTGCAGACCATGCCGGGCGGCGAGGAAGAGCATGAACTCGCGACCGATCTGCATGTGATCGCCGAAGGGCTTGGTACATTCCAGATGGAGGCGGCCGCCGATGCCGGATGGTTCGGTTACCTGTCCCAGCCCACCCGGGCCTATGCGCTGGCACTGTTCCTCCGGCTGACAGCCACGCCTGGCGCGCAGGCGATGGCACATCTGTCACAGCGACCGACCGCATTGCTGAAATCCGCGCTGGCGCTGCTCGATCGCGATGGGTTGCCGGACGGATTGCACTGAGTTTCATCAGACTGTCACGCAATCAGCCGCAGGTTGTGTTATGATCAGTTCAGTGGAAGGAAATGCCTGCCATGCGCCTTGCCAGCTTCAATGTCGAAAACCTGTTCAGCCGCGCAAGCGTGATGAACCTTGATGACTGGGACGAAGGCCGCCCCGTGCTGAATGCCGTCACCGACCTCACCAATCTGCTGGAACAACCCGCCTACAGCACCGCCGACAAAGCCCGCATGATCCAACTGCTGACCACCCTCGGCCTCGCCGACAGCGACACTGGCCCTTATGTCATCTTGCGGCGCAACCGTGGCGCGCTGGTCGCCCGCCGTGCAAACGGGCTGGAGATTGTGGCGAACGGCCGTGATGACTGGATCGGCTGGGTGGAATTGCGCAAATCCGCCGTCAACGAAATCGCGATGATGAACACAGGCCGCGTCATCCGCGATGTGAATGCCGATGTTCTGGCGGTGGTGGAGGCCGAGGATCGCCCCGCCCTCCTGCATTTCAGCGATCAGATCCTGACGATGGCGGGCGGGGCGCCCTATCCCAACATCATGCTGATCGACGGCAACGATATGCGCGGCATTGACGTCGGCCTGATGACCAAGGCAGGCTTCGATATCGGGGCGATGCGCAGCCATGTCGCCGAAGGCGGCGCCGAAAGCCCTGTCTTCAGCCGTGATTGCCCCGAATATGCCGTGACCACACCGGCGGGCGAGGTGATCTGGGTGCTGGTCAACCACTTCAAATCCAAAGGCTTCGGCAACCCCGCCGACAATGACCGCCGCAGGCGGGCGCAGGCCACGGCTGTCGCGGGTTACGTCGCGCGCCTGCGCGCCGAAGGGTTTCGGAACATCGCCGTGATGGGCGATCTGAACGACACACCCGGATCAAATCCGCTTGAACCCCTGCTGCAGACCGATCTGCGCGATGTGTCCGACCATCCCAGCTTCGATACCGGGGCCTTCGCAGGCCGCGGCACCTACGGCCTGGGCAATGACACCGATAAGATCGACTACATCCTGCTGACGCCGCCGCTTTTCGCCCGCATCACCGCCGCCGGCATCTTCCGCATGGGGGCATGGCCCGGATCGCGCCCCGCGCGCTGGCCCGTCTATCCTGAACTGCAGCGCAAGATCCATGCAGCCTCCGATCATCACGCGATCTGGGTCGATCTGGCCTGAGCTCTCGACAAGGTGCCGCGGAACCGCGATAGATGAGCGATGACTTTCGCGATCACCGATCTGACCTCTGCGCATCAGGATGCCTTCCTCGATCTCTGGGCCCGCTATCTGCGCTTCTACGATGTCACACTCGTGCGCGCGGTGACGGATGCCACATGGGCCCGTCTGATGGACCCTGCATCCCCGATGAAGGCCCGCATCGCCCTGATTGGCGATCAGCCCGTGGGTTTTGCCATCCACCTGCATCACCCCTCCACATGGGTTGCGGGCGATGACTGTTATCTTGAGGATCTGTTTGTCAGCGATGCCGCGCGCGGTCAGGGGCTGGGCCGTGCCCTGATCGACGATCTAGCCATCATCGCCCGCGCCAAAGGCTGGCACCGCCTTTACTGGCACACTGACGAAAGCAACACCCGCGCCCGCGCGCTCTATGACAGTTATGTGCCCTCGGACGGGCATATCCGGTATCGGATGAGGCTGTAGGGGCGGGATGTTTTGGT
>JAAFHS010000396.1 GCA_013298485.1 Rhodobacterales bacterium | reverse complement strand
GGTGGGGCCGGGCGGGCACTACTTGGGGTGTGAGCATACGCAGGCGAATTTCAAGAGCGCCTTCTGGCGGTCGGATCTGTTCGACTACAAGCCGTTCGAGACATGGGCCGAAGAAGGCGCGCGCGATACGCAGGCGCTGGCTGCAGAGCGGGTGAGCAAGATGCTGGGCGATTATCAGGCGCCGGCCCTGGACGAGGGCGTTCGCGACGCGCTGCATGACTATGTGGCGCGCCGCAAATCCGAAATGCCGGATGCGTTCATCTGACCGTGCGGGGCGGCGATTGTTGTCGCTGCCCCATGTAATTAGGTGATCAGGCGTGGCAGGCGGCAGGCCTCGGCAATCAGGGCGGCCAGCAGTTCAATGTGACGTGCGGGTGAGTATTCCGCAGTCCCCGCGATGCGGGACAGTTCGAGTTTATTCTCTTCGGAAATCAGACGGGTGATGGCTTCGTCGGTCGGGACGACGCTACCGATCAGGCGGCGCAGGTCGCGTCCGCGCCGATAGGCCCCCATGCCGATACGAGCCGCCTGCATCAACAGGCGGGGGCGGCGGATTGTTTCAAGAACTGCAAAGATGTCGCGCATGACGCTGCCTTCGATTGTGGGAATCATGGCGAAACATTCCCACAATACAACCTGGCGTTGCGTGTCGTATCCATCTAGCGCGCGCTTGCTTTGTTTTTGTTAAAGAATTCGAAACAATTATTCAGGGCAGATTAACGGTTAACTGATGCGTAACATATGCAACTTATCCGAGAAGTAACGGCAATGCTCCGCCTGCTTTTCCCTGTTAAACGGGTGCCGGACGACCGATGACCGAAACCATATCAGAGTACTTGCCTGCGTGGCTGCCTGATCCTTTGCGCTGCTATATCGACCATACCAGCGCGGGCCTGTCACTGCGGGCGCTGGCCCGGCGCGAAGGGGTGCATCCGTCGACCGTCTTGCGCCAGGTGCGCCGTCTGGAAAGCCGCCGTGATGATCCGCTGCTGGACGAGGCGATTGCCGCGTTGGGCGCGGCACATCTGACCCATCTCTCCCCTACCCGAAAGGACTTGACGACCATGACCGCACCGATCCGCCAAGGCGGGCTTCTTGTTGACGATGAAACCTTGCACCGCGAAGGGCTCCGGATGCTGCGGCGTCTGGCCGAGACGGGGGCGGTTCTGGCGATCGCCCCCGATATGGAAAAGGCGATTGTGCTGCGGGAGTTTCCGGATGGACGCTCGGCACGGACGGGGGTGATGGACCGTGCGGTGGCGCAGGCCTTTGTGCTGAAGGAATGGATCGCGCCGCGCAAGACGGGGCGGGTGACGACATATGAAATCACCAGCGTGGGGCGTGCGGCATTCAAGCGGATGATGGACGCGGTCGATGTCGCGCGGGGTGCGGGTCTGGATGAGTCGGCCCAGCCTTTCGGAGATCAGCACCGCGACTGGGATGCGCGCACGGTGCGGGATGGGGATGGATCGCGGCGGGTACGCTATAATGTCGCCGAAAGCCCGATTGCAGTATTGGGGCGCAGGCGCGACCGGGATGGCAAGCTGTTTCTGGAGCCGGACATGATCGAGGCGGCAGAGCGGCTGCGTGAGGATTTTGAGCTGGCGCAGATGGGCCCGCGCGTGGCGCAGAACTGGGACCGGTTCCTGACGGCAGGGGACCGTGGCGGGTTCCGCCCGGATGCGGGTGCAGCCGAAGGGCCACGCTCGGCACGTGACCGTGTGGCACTGGCCTTGCGCGATCTGGGGCCGGGGCTGGGGGATGTGGTGCTGCGGGTCTGTTGCTATCTGGAGGGGCTGGAGATGGCGGAAAAGCGGATGGGCTGGGCATCGCGGTCTGGCAAGATCGTACTGCGCATCGCGCTGATGCGGCTGAAGCAGCATTATGAGGATAACTATGGAAAATCAGGTCAGCTGATCGGGTAGTTGGCCGCAGGTAAAGGGCCGCGCCCCCGGGTTGCCATCATGCCGGGTCGGGATTATGTGAGAAGGAGCCGTCATTGGGGGAAAACACCTTGCGCGACCTGACCCTTCCCGACCAGCGCCACCCCGAAAAAGCGCACCGCGCGGAACATGCGCAACCGAAGAAACCCGATTGGATCAGGGTCAAGGCCCCGACCTCGCAGGGTTACAAGGACACGCGCGACATCATCCGGGCACAAAAGCTGACCACGGTCTGCGAAGAGGCGGGTTGCCCAAATGTGGGCGAATGCTGGTCGCAGGGTCATGCGACGATGATGATCATGGGCGAGATCTGCACGCGGGGTTGCACGTTCTGCAATGTGGCGACGGGCAAGCCGCAGACGCTGGATGCGTTCGAGCCGGGGCGCGTGGCGCATGCGGTGGCGCAACTCGGGCTGAAACATGTGGTGATCACATCCGTCGACCGTGATGATCTGGAGGATGGCGGGGCGGAGCATTTTGCGCAGACCATCCGTGCGATCCGGCACCGTGCGCCGGACACGACGATCGAAATTCTGACGCCGGATTTCCTGAAATGTCCGGCCAGCGCCTTGGAAAAGGTGGTCGAGGCGCGCCCGGATGTGTTCAACCACAATCTTGAAACCGTGCCCGGCCTGTACCCGGAGGTGCGCCCCGGCGCGCGGTACTTTCACTCGCTGCGCCTGTTACAGAAGGTGAAAGAGCTGGACCCCGCGCAATTCACCAAATCGGGGATCATGGTCGGCCTTGGCGAAGAACGGCAGGCCGTCTTGCAGGTGATGGATGATATGCGCGCGGCGGATGTCGATTTCCTGACAGTTGGGCAGTATCTGCAGCCGACGCCGAAACACCACCGGGTGGACCGGTTCGTGACACCCGATGAGTTTGCCGCATATGAAACAGCGGCCTATGGCAAGGGGTTCCTGATGGTGTCAGCGACGCCGCTGACACGGTCAAGCTATCACGCGGGCGATGATTTCGCGCAACTGCGCGCCGCGCGGATGGCCAAGCTGGGGCGCGGCTAGGCGTGCTTCACATCCGGCAGGAAGAACGCCAGCACACCGATCAGGGGCAGAAAACCGCATAGCCAGAACACATAGGTGATGCTGGTCGCATCGGCGAGTTGGCCGATGGCCGCCGCACCCATCGCCCCCATCCCGAAGGCAAGACCAAAGAGCAATCCTGCGATCATACCGACTTTTGTCGGCAGCAGGTCTTGCGCATAGACCACCATGGCGGGAAAGGCGGAGGCGAGGATCATGCCCGCGAGGGACGACAGGGCCACGGTGCCCGCAAAACCCATATGCGGGATCAAGAGGGACAACGGGGCCACCCCCAGGATCGACACCCAGATCACCCGCTTGCGCCCGATGCGGTCGCCAATGGGGCCGCCGATGATGGTGCCGAG
>JAAFHS010000395.1 GCA_013298485.1 Rhodobacterales bacterium | reverse complement strand
GCCCCGTCGACCAGGGCCGGAAGCGCAGCCGGAACGCGCGCAGCAGGGCGGCATCATCCACTGCGGGATAGCCGAACCGGCAGGCGGCGGCGATGAAATCGCGCGGCGGGCGGGGTTCGCTCACCGCTGGCCACACCGACAGGCCCGCCAGCGCCAGCCTGCGCCAGTCGAACCGCGCGCCCGGGTCGCCCTTGCGCAGCGGGGCCATGTCAGAATGTCCGATCACCCGATGCGGCGGAATGGACCAGCGGGCCATCACCCCCGCCAGCAGCCCCTCCAGTGCCGCCATCTGTGCGGCGGCAAACGGCATATCGCCCCGGTTGGCGATTTCGATCCCGATGGAGCGTGAGTTCACATCCGTGACCCCGGCCCATTCCCCGGCCCCTGCATGCCAGGCCCGCGCGGCCTCGGGCACCAGGGCATGCACGGTGCCGGTTTCCGCAATCAGGTAGTGCGCCGAAACCTCGGTCGCGGGATCGCACAGGCGCGCCATGGCCGCATCACAGCTGTCCATGCCGGTATAGTGGATGACAATCAGATCCGGCAGCACCCCGCCCCGCCTGTCACCGAAATTCGGCGACAGCATCGGGGATCAGTTCTGCACGTTGCGGAAAGGCCGCGGATCCCAGCTGCAGGCAAAACCATCGCCATCCGGATCGACGCCAAGCCGGTCACGCTCCGGCCCGCCGCGTTCGAGGAACGCCTGCTGGGCAAGGTCGGCGGAGGCGAATTTGGCGCAGGCCCGGTCCGGATTGCCACCGAAACCGGATCGCCGGTAGGTCTGTGTGCCCACGCTATGCGTGGTCGACAGCGCAAAGGCCACGATATTCGGGCCGGTATCGGCGGGGCGTTCCGGCAGGGCCGATGGCTGGATCTGCACATATTGGTCGCGGTTGCGCTGGATGCGTTCGGCATCGCTCTGGATCGTTTCGCGCTGCGACACAGCCGAGAATTCCTGTTCGTCCGAAATCGCACCATTGCCCTGCAGGGCGGCCGCCGTCTGCGCCTCGCCCGTCTGGGTCTGGATGCCTGCGGGCGCATCGCCGCGCGGGCGCGATGGATCAAACGCGGTGGTCCCGCTCAGCGGGGCCCCTGCTGCGGGCGCGGGGGCCGTACCATCAGCGGCATCCAGGGTCGCCCCGATCCGGTCGGTGGAAAAACCGCCCGCCGGGGCCACAGGGGCCGCCGCACCAAAGGGTCCGCCGGGGGGCGTCGGGGCCGGGGCGCCGGTCTGCAGGGCGGCTTCACGCTGACGCAGATAGCTATTGTAATCCGTGAACCCGACACCCGCGCCCGAGTCCGGCACCTGTGTGGTGGTGCAGGCAACCAGCCCGAGGGCCAGAGTGGCAAACAAAGATGCGCGCAGGATGGTCATGGTGAATAGGTCTCGGCCACTGGAATTACGACGAGCAGGCATTACCACCATTTTTTCGGTTTGGCCACAAACCCCGCCGCACGTTCTAAAACATAGGCGTGATTGAGCAACGCCGCCTCCTCCCACGGACGCCCGATCAACTGCAATCCCAAGGGCAATCCGGTGGCATCAAGGCCCACGGGCACGGCAATCCCGGGCAGGCCCGCAAGGTTCACCGTGACGGTGAAGACATCGTTGAGATACATCTTGATCGGATCGGCATCCTTCATCTCGCCCAGGCCAAAGGCCGCAGATGGTGTGGCAGGCGTCAGGATCGCATCGACGCCATCCGCAAAGACCGTCTCGAAGTCGCGCTTGATCAGGGCGCGCACACGGCGCGCGCGGTTGTAATAGGCGTCATAGAACCCCGCCGACAGCACATAGGTGCCGATCATCACGCGGCGCTGCACCTCCGCCCCGAACCCTTCGGCGCGGGTCTTCTCGTACATTTCCGTGATGCCATCGCCCTGCGCCAGTTTCGCGCGGTGCCCGTACCGCACCCCGTCATAGCGGGCGAGGTTGGATGACGCCTCTGCCGGGGCCACCACATAATAGGCGGGCAGCGCGTATTTCGTATGCGGCAGGCTGATGTCGCGGATGATCGCCCCTGCATCCTTCATCATGGCCACGCCCTGCGCCCACAGCGCCTCGATCTCGGCAGGCATGCCGTCCATGCGGTATTCCTTGGGGATACCGATCACCTTGCCCCGGATATCCCCGGTCAACGCCGCCTCGAAATCCGGCACAGGGATATCGGCGGATGTCGAATCCTTGGCATCATGCCCGGCCATAGCACCCAGCATGATCGCCGCATCGCGCACGGTCTTGGTCATCGGCCCCGCCTGATCAAGGCTGGAGGCAAAGGCCACAATGCCCCAGCGGCTGACGCGCCCATAGGTCGGCTTGATGCCCACGATGCCGGTAAAGGCTGCAGGCTGGCGGATCGACCCGCCGGTATCCGTCCCGGTCGCCGCAAGGCAAAGGTCCGCCGCCACAGCCGCCGCAGACCCGCCCGATGATCCACCGGGAGTCAGGTGGCGCGCGTCCACCTTCCACGGATTGACCGCATTGCCATAAACGGATGTCTCATTCGACGATCCCATGGCAAACTCGTCCATGTTCAGCTTGCCCAGCATCACCGCCCCGGCATCGAACAACCGCGTTGTGACCGTGCTTTCATATTCGGGCTTGAACCCCTGCAGGATGCGCGACCCCGCCTGTGACGGAACGCCCTTGGTGCAGAACAAATCCTTGATCCCCAAGGGGATGCCGCACATCGCAGGTGCATCGCCGCGTGCCAACCGCGCATCTGCCGCGCGCGCCTGATCGAGGGCAATCTCGGGCGTCTTGTGCACGAATGCGTTCAGCGCATCGCCTGCATCAATGGCCGTCAGGCAGGACATCGTCAGATCGACCGCCGACATCTCACCCTTGCGCAGGGCATCGCGGGCGGTCGCAATGGTCAGGGCATTCGCAGTCATTCCACCACCTTCGGCACGGCAAAGAAACCTTCGCGCGCATCGGGCGCGTTCTTCAGGATGGCAGCCTGCATATCACCGTCGGTCACCACATCCGCACGGCGTTTCAGGCGCATGGGCGTGACTGACGTCATCGGTTCAACTCCCGTGACATCAACCTCGTTCAGTTGTTCCATGAACCCCAGAATACCCGAAAGCGCCCCCGCCAACGCAGGCAGATCACCCTCCTCCACCCGAATGCGGGCGAGTTTTGCCACCTTGCGCGCAGTGTCCGTATCAATCGCCATCAGTGCCTCCGGGATCGCCGCCCTCCGTTTAGCCCTGCTGCGCGCGCCCTGCAAGCATCGCCCTTATACCCGGTCCAGCGGGATATGCGGCAGCGATGGCAGGCGGGCCATGACCGTATCGGCGGGCCGCACAACGCCGCCAGCCCGCACGATGCCCATGATCCCCGCCTTG
>JAAFHS010000394.1 GCA_013298485.1 Rhodobacterales bacterium | reverse complement strand
GGCAAAGGCGGGCGTCGTCGTCACCCGCAAGGGCCGCGCCCCTTCATCCGCCGTCAGGGCGCGCAAGGTGGCGCTGATCGTGCCGAACCCTTCGGCCAGACCGCGCGCGAGGTCACGCCCTTCGTCGGTCAGCACAAGGCCGCGCGCCGACCGGATCACCAGGGCCACGCGCAGATGCGCCTCCAGCGCCCTGATCTGCTGGCTGATCGCTGCGTGCGTGACCCCGGTCTGCGCGCCAGCAGCGGCCAACGTACCTGCATCGGCAAAGGCTGCGAAGGCGCGCAGGGCGGATAACGGGGGCATGTCCTGCCAGATCGACATGTAAGCCTGCCTTATATCACAGAAGGATTCCTGATTCGCATTTACGCATCCGAAAAGGCATTTTCAAAGCATCAAGTGAGGAACAGGAGAAACGGTCATGTTGGAAATTCTTGCACAAAGCCTGCTGATCGCCACCCGGCTGCACCCCGCCCCGCGCACCGACTGGCAACCAAGCCATGAGATGCGGCAGGACATGTTGCTGCACGAACGCCGCCTGCGCGAGGCGCGGTTGCAGCGGGTCCGCTGGGGCTGATCGTATGGTGCCCGCCAGTCGTGCCAAGGCCCGCCCGATCAGAACCGGCACCTCCCTCCCCCCGCTGTGGGGGAGGGCTGGGGTGGGGGGGACTACACCGCCAGATTTGATCCGGCCCCGCCCTGCACATCAGACGCAAAAGGGCGCGGCGCGCGTGCGGTTGACTTACTCCCCGCCCCCCCGCGAATGCACATAAACCGCCACCGCGCGCAGTTCATCCTCGCTCAGCCGCCCCGCCCAGGGCGGCATCACGCCAAAGCGCGCGTTGACGATGGTATAGGTCAGCGCCTCACGCGACCCGCCATAGAGCCAGATCGCGTCTGTCAGGTTCGGCGCACCGAGTTCGCGGTCACCCTTTCCCGCCGCACCATGGCAGGACACGCAGTTTTCCGCGAAAACTACCGCCCCTTCGGCGGCCAAGGCTGCGTCATGGTCGCCCCCTGAAATCGCCAGCACATGTTCCACCGCCGCCGCGATCTGCGGCCCTTCCAGAATGCCATCCACCCCGAACGCCGGCATCTGCGAGTATCGCGCATCGGGGTCTTGCGCGTTGCGGATACCGTGCCGGATCGTCGTCAGGATCGCGTCGATATCCCCGCCCCACAGCCAGTCATCGTCCAGCAGGTTGGGATATCCCTTGCCCACCACGCCCGCCGCCCCCGCCCCGTGGCATGTCGCGCAATTGGTCCGGAAAATGGCCGCACCTGCGTTCTGGGCAAAGGCCGACAGGTCCTGCTGGCTGTCGATCTGCGTCAGGTCTGCCGCGACCAGCCGCGCCTTGATCCCGGCATTTGCCGCGTCAAAGCGCGCGATATCCGCGGCCACGTCGCCCCGCGCCGACCACCCGATCACACCCTGCGTCGCCCCCGTCAGCATCGGCCAGGCCGGATAGGCGATGGTGTACCCCACCCCCCAGATGATCGTCGCATACAGCGTCCAAAGCCACCAGCGCGGCAGGGGGTTGTTCAACTCCTCAATCCCGTCCCATTGATGGCCCGTGGTGCCGACCTCGGGGCGCTTTGCCGGTGTCTTCATGGCTTTCGCCCCCCTTTGGCTGGCGCATCCTCGTGGCGGAATATCACCCCCGCCGCATCATCCTGCAGCGGCCTGCTGCCCGGGCGAAAGGCGTAAAGGATCACCCCCACAAACACCCCCGTCAGCGCCAGCAACACCCAGCTGTCGGCAAAATGGCGCATCATTTCATACATATGCATCTTGAAAGCCCCTCAACGGTTCGGATCGGGTTCAAAGGTGGAAAAGTCGACCATCGTGCCCAGCACCTGCAGATAGGCCACCAGCGCATCCATCTCGGTCACATCCGCCAGCCCGTCGAAATTCGACACCACCGCATTCGGATAATGCGCCAGCAGCGCATCCGTATCGGCATAGGGGTCCAACTGGGCTGCCACATCCGCCTCTGCCCCCGCGATCATCTCATCGCTGTAGGGCACCCCCACCATCGCACTGGCCGCCAGCAGGTCTTCGATGTTCTTCACATCCAGCTTAGCCTCCAGCAGGAAGCCGTAGGGGGGCATGATCGATTCCGGCACCACCGCCTGCGGATACGTCAGATGATCCACATGCCATGCGTCCGAATAGCGGCCCCCGACGCGGGCAAGGTCCGGCCCCGTGCGTTTCGACCCCCACTGAAACGGGTGGTCATAGATCGATTCCGCTGCCAGAGAGTAATGCCCGTACCGTTCCACCTCGTCCCGCATGGGCCTGATCATCTGGCTGTGGCAGGTGTAACACCCCTCGCGGATGTAAATCTGCCGCCCCGCCAGTTCCAGGGGCGTATAGGGCCGCACACCCGTGACCGGTTCAATCGTGTTCTCGATCCAGAACAGCGGTGCGATCTGCACGATCCCCCCGATGGCCACGACCAGCAGGCTTAGCACCGCCAGCAGCGTCGCATGTGTTTCGATCTTTTTGTGATGGTCAAGAATACCCATGGCCGCCCCCTATTCCGCAGGCACGGCCTGGGGTTGCGCCGCCTGCGCCCCCACCGCCGTCTTCCACAGGTTGAACACCATGATGCAGGCCCCTGTCAGGTACATCAGCCCCCCCGTGCCCCGCACCACATACATCGGGAACTTGGCCTGCACCGTGTCGGTGAACGCATTTACCAGAAACCCGTTGGCATCCACTTCGCGCCACATCAGGCCTTCCATGATCCCCGTCACCCACATCGACGCCGCGTACAAAACGATCCCGATCGTCGCCAGCCAGAAGTGCCAGTTCACCAGCCGCAGCGAATACAGGCCCTGCCGCCCCCACAGCCGCGGCGTCAGGAAATACAGCGCACCGAATGTGATCATCCCGTTCCAGCCCAGCGCATCCGAATGCACGTGCCCAATCGTCCAGTCGGTGTAATGCGACAGGCTGTTGACGGCCTTGATGCTCATCATCGGGCCTTCAAAGGTGGACATGCCGTAAAAGCCGAGGCTGAGCACCATCATCCGCAATACCGGGTCTGTGCGCAACTTGTCCCATGCGCCCGACAGCGTCATCAGCCCGTTAATCATGCCCCCCCAGCTGGGCATCCACAGGATGACCGAAAACACCATGCCCAGCGTCGCGGCCCATTCCGGCAGCGCGGTATAGTGCAGGTGATGCGGCCCGGCCCAGATGTACAGAAAGATCAGTGCCCAGAAGTGGATGATCGACAGCTTGTAGCTGTAGACCGGGCGCTCTGCCTGTTTTGGCACGAAGTAGTACATCATGCCCAGAAAGCCCGCCGTCAGAAAGAACCCGACGGCGTTATGCCCATACCACCAC
>JAAFHS010000393.1 GCA_013298485.1 Rhodobacterales bacterium | reverse complement strand
CGCAGGGGGAACCACTGGAAATACGATCCGCCCGCAAAGAACACCATCAGCAGCACGCCGAACAAAAAGCCGGGGATCGAATAGGCCGCGATGATGACGGCACTGGTCAGGGTGTCAAAGCGGGTGCCATCAGTCACCGCCTTGCGGATGCCGAGGGGGATCGAGATGACATAGGCGATGATGGTGGACCACAGGCCCAGCGTGATCGACACCGGCATCTTTTCCAGCACAAGGTCAAGCACACCGACCGACCGGAAGTAGCTGGTGCCGAAATCCAGTGTCAGGTAGTTGCCGATCATGATGAAGAACCGCTCCACCGCCGGAATTTTCTCCTTGAGGCATTCGGGGGCGTTCACCGACGGCGTGCCGGTGAAACCTTCGGCGCAGATGATGCGGGCGAAACCATACTGGATTTCCAGCTCGGCGATGAAATCGGCGGGCAGGCCGCGCGCGCCGATATAGTCGCCGCCATCGTCATTGGTGACGTCATCGCCGCTGCCCGCGATCCCCTGCAGACTGTCGCCGTTGCCTTCCAGCCGCGCCAGCGCCTGATCGACGGGGCCGCCGGGCATGTACTGGGTCAGCGCAAAGTTGATGATCATGATGCCGAACAGCGTCGGGATCACCAGCAGCAGACGACGGAGGATGTAGGCAGCCATGGGGTCCGGGGCCCGCCTTTATTGCAAAGCGCCGCGCGCACGCAGCGCATCGGCCTTTTCGGCGTTGTACCACCAGAAGCTCAGCTCGCCCAAGGCATAGGGCGGCAGGGTTTCGGGGTGTTCGAACATGTCGTAATAGGCAACCGTATGCGTCGCCTTGAACCATTGCGGCACCCAGAACCGTTCGCCGCGCAGCACACGGTCCAAGGCCTTGGTCGCCGTGGTCAGGCTGTCCATGGAATCGGCGGCCATCACGACCTTGATCAGGCGGTCCACGGCGGGGCTTTTCAGGCCCATCACATTGAACAGCGACACATCCGCCGTTTCGGCCCCGTAATACTGCCGCAGTTCCGATCCGCTGATTTCATTGGACCGCGCACCATCGGTGATGATGTCGAAATCATAGCCGCCATCGGGGCGGGTGCGCGATTCGAACTGTGCCTGATCGATTGACGTCATCTTGGCGTCCACGCCCAAGGCGCGCAGGTTTTCGACGTAGGGCAGGATCACGCGGTCAAAGGCGGGTGAGGCATTCAGGAATTCCACCTCCAGCTTTTTGCCATCGGCATTGCGGCGCATGCCGTCATCGCCGACGGTCCAGCCCGCCGCATCCAGCAGGGCCGAGGCCGCGCGCAGATTGCGCCGGTCCAGCTGCCGCTCACCCGAGACCGAGACCGGCACGGGATCGGATGTCAGGATCGCCGCATCAAGCAGGCCCTCGTCGACCAGCGGCTGCAGGATCGCCACCTCGCCGGGCGAAGGCGCGCCTGTCGCCTCCATGATGCTGTTTTCCCAGACGCTGTCGATGCGGTCATAGACGCCGTAGAACAGCGCCTGATCCGCCCATTCAAAGTTGAACATCAGCCCGATCGCCTCGCGCACGCGGATATCCTGAAACTGCGGGCGACGCAGATTGAAGACAAAGGCCTGCCCGCTGGCCTTTGATCCGTTGGGCAGTTCGGCCTTGACGATGGTGCCATTCAGCACGGCAGGGAACTCGTAACCCGTGGCCCATTTGATCGACGAATTTTCATTGCGGAATGTATAGTTGCCGGCCTTGAACCCTTCGAACGCCGCGTTGTCATCGCCATAGTATTCGATGCGGATACGGTCGAAATTCTGCTGGCCCACGTTCAGGGGATGGGCGCTGCCCCAGTAATCCTCGCGCCGCCGATAGCTGACAGAGCTGCCGATCTTCATCGCGGCAGGATCAAAGATATAGGCCCCGGTGCCGATCAGGGGCACCAGCGTATCCTGCGACAGATCGTAATTCGCCGCCTCATAGGCCGCTTTGGAAAAGACGGGCAGACCGCCGACCTTTTCCGGCAGATCACGCCAGGGCACGTCGGGTTTGAAGGTGAACTTCACCTGCAGGGGGCCCAGGATTTCCGCCTTTTCAACCTCCTGGTTAAAGATGGTGCGGAAATCGGTCAGGCCCTTGGTGCGCAGGATATCAAAGCTGAAAATGACATCTTCGGCGGTCATCGGCGTACCATCGGAAAAGGTGACATCATCGCGCAGATTGAAGATCACCCATGAACGGTCGACCGGGTATTCCATCGTGGTGCACAGCAGGCAGTAGGATGCCCCGATCTCATCCGCCGTGCCGCTGAGGATGGATTCAAGCGCGATGTTGGACAAGGCGGCGGCGCGGCCCTTTTCCGAATAGGGGTTCATGCTGTCGAACGCGCCGAAGGCGGATTCTGAAATCTCGCCGCCCTTTGGGGCATCGGGATTGACATAGTCCAGATGGGTGAAATCGGACGGGTATTTCAGTTCGCCAAAGGTGGAAATGCCGTGCGAGATGATGGTCTCTTCGGCGCGCAGGACGGTTGCCCAGGCAAGGCCCGCGATCAGAAAGCCCGTGGCGGTAATGCGGGCGAGGATCGGCCCCGGATGTACCGCCGTGCGCGTTGCTGCTCTTGCCATGCCGCCACCCCTGTTTCTGTACCCGGCCCTGTCGGCCGCTGATTATGGATTTATGCTAAAGCAACGGTTGTCGAGACCGCAAGTTGCGTTTCGCGACGCTGCGCGATCATATTCTTGCAAAATGCTGTGAGGGCGCATGAAAAAGCCGCCCCCGGGGGGCGGCCTGGCAGGTGATCGCCGTTTAGGGTGATCACGGCTGGGTGGTCGCGAGATAGGCGATCAGGTTTGCGCGGTCTTCAGGTTTGGGCAGGCCCGCAAAGCCCATGGCGGTGCCGGGCATGTATTCCTTGGGGTTTTCCAGAAAGCCGTTCAGGTTTTCCGGTGTCCAGGACTGATCGGCGACGGCAAGGATCGCCTCGGAATAGCCAAAGCCCGCAATCGAGGCTTTCGGGCGATCCACGACCCCGTTCAGATGCGGCCCGGTACCATTTTCGCCGTTGACCTTGTGGCATGAGGCGCATTTGCCGAACACCTTTTCGCCTGCACCCGCATCGGCGGAGGCGAGAAGGGTGGCGAAATCGGGGCCTTCTTCGGCGGTCTCGGTCCCTTCGGCGCTTGCGACCTCGATCGTGTAGGCTTGGGCGTGTTCTTCGCCATGACCGGCCTCGCCCGTGCCATAGATGGTCTCGGCGCCCCATGATCCCAGCAGGAACACCAGAAAGGCGCCGCAGAATGCACCCAGTGCCTTGGTCAGTGTCATTGTGTCCAGCATGTTGCGCCGTTCCTTCGTCAGTCCATGTTGCGCGGTATCTACCCGCTTCCACC